>JACQDO010000030.1 GCA_016201085.1 Hyphomicrobiales bacterium
GCTTGATCGGGAAGTTCCCCGAACAGTTCGTCACCAGCCATCGCCTTCTCCCGCGAATCAACTATCGCAAGGAAACACATTCGACGCGCGATCCGCTACACTCGCGCTACGACGTCAGAAGATTCACACGCTCTGAGGTGCGAGCGAAGCGAGCCTCGAAGGGTGACAGCCCCGGGCCGTCCATCCTTCGAGGGCTGCGGAGCCTGTCATCGGGCCGGCCCACGCGGGCCGGACCCGTTGGCGGCCACCTCAGGATGACGGGTCAAGTTAGGTGCCCATGAAACTTGCCGACCTGCCGCTCGATGATACCCGCCTCGATCCGCGCATTGCCGCGATCGAGATCGCCGGCGTGAGCGCCGACAGCCGCAAGGTGAAGCCGGGTTTTCTGTTCGTCGCCATTGCCGGCGCCAAGGCCGACGGCGCGCATTTCGCCAAGCAGGCGGTCAGCGCCGGCGCGGTGGCGGTGGCGGCCGAGCAGAAACCGGAGGGACTGCCGGCGAGCGTCGCCTTCGTTCCGGTCGGCAATGCGCGCCGCGCGCTGGCGCTCGCCGCCGCGACGCTGTTTCCGCGCCAGCCGTCAATTATCGCCGCCGTTACCGGCACCAGCGGCAAGACCTCGGTCGCCGCCTTCACCCGCCAGATATGGGCGACGATCGGCCAGCCGGCCGCCAGCATCGGCACCGTCGGCGTGGTGTCGCCGCAGGGTGAAAAATACGGCTCGCTCACCACGCCCGATCCGGTCGAGCTGCACCGCACGCTCGACCGCCTTGCCATCGAGGGCGTCACGCATCTGGCGCTGGAGGCCTCCTCGCACGGCCTCGACCAGCACCGGCTCGACGGCGTTCGCATATCCGCCGGCGCCTTCACCAATCTGTCGCGCGACCATCTCGATTATCATGCGACCCTGGAGGACTATCTCGCCGCCAAGCTGCGGCTGTTCACCGACCTGATCGAGCCTTCTGGAACGGCGGTGATCGATATCGACGACTGCTATGCCGGGCAGGTGGTGGAAGCGGCGAAAAAGCGCGGCCTCAAGATCATGACGGTCGGCGAGCACGGCGGGGACATCAAGCTGGTCGGCGGCGCCATCGACGGCTTCGCCCAGCGCGTCGAGATCGCGCATGCCGGAAAAATTTACAAAGTGAAGCTGCCGCTGGTCGGCGGCTTCCAGGTGCAGAACGCGGCGGTGGCGGCCGGCCTCGCCATCGCCACCGGCTCGAAGCCGATTTTGGTATTCGCCGCGCTCGACCATCTCGCCGGCGCCAAGGGCCGGCTCGAGCTCGCCGGCCAACGCAACGGCGCGCCCATCTTCATCGACTACGCGCACAAGCCCGATGCGCTGGCCAAGGCGCTCGCCGCGCTGCGCCCCTATACCACCGGCAAGCTGATCGTGGTGTTCGGCTGCGGTGGCGATCGCGACAAAGGCAAGCGCCCGATCATGGGCCGCATCGCGGCGGAAAACGCCGACCGCGTCATTGTCACCGACGACAATCCGCGCAGCGAAGACCCGTCCGCCATCCGCGCCGCCATCCTGGCGGCCGCGCCCGGTGCCAGCGAGATCGGCGACCGCGCCGAGGCCATTCGCACGTCCATCGCCGCCTTGCATAAGGGCGACGTACTGCTGATCGCCGGCACGGGCCACGAGACCGGCCAGATCGTCGGCGACAAGATTGTGCCGTTTTCCGATCACGAGGCCGTCGCGGCTGCGTTGAAGAGTAAATAAGATGGGCAGCGGTTTGATCTTCGAGCTGCGCGGCGCATTCGGCCGGACTCCCTCTCCCCTCGGGGGAGAGGGTTGGGGTGAGGGGGCAAGTGACTCTCGATGCGCCATAACCCCTCACCCGGCGCACTTCGTGCGCCGACCTCTCCCTATGGGAGAGGTGAAGGGGTATATGCCGCACATTTGTTCGCAAAGAGACTCGGCATGACCGCGCTGTGGACCACTTCCGACATGGCCGCCGCCATGCGCGCCGACAAATACGGCGCGCTGCCGGCCGACATCTCCGGCATTTCCATCGACAGCCGCAGCATTGGCAAGGGCGAGGCCTTCTTCGCCATTCAGGGCGACAACCGCGACGGCCACGACTTCGTCGAGGCCGCGCTGAAGAACGGCGCCGGCCTGGCGGTGGTGGCGCGCGGCAAGCGCGCGCAATTTTCCGCCGATGCGCCGCTGCTCGCCGTCGACGACGCGCTCGAAGGCCTGCGCGATCTGGCACGTGCCGCGCGCGCACGCTCGCCCGCCAAGATCATCGCCGTCACCGGCTCGGTCGGCAAAACGGGGACGAAGGAAGCGCTGCGGCTGGCGCTCGCCGCCGACGGGCAAACCCATGCCTCGGCCGCCTCCTACAACAATCATTGGGGCGTGCCGCTGTCGCTTGCCCGCTGTCCGGCCTCGGCGAAATACGCGGTGTTCGAGATCGGCATGAACCATGCCGGCGAGATCACGCCGCTCACCAAACTGGTGCGCCCGCACGTTGCCATCGTCACCGCGATCGAACCGGTGCATCTGGAATATTTCGGCAGCCTGGAAAAAATCGCCGACGCCAAGGCGGAAATCTTCGCCGGCATCGAGCCGGGCGGCGCCGCCGTGCTCAACCGCGACAGCGAACAATACGCGCGGCTCGCCGTCGCCGCCAAAGCGGCCGGCGTCGCCCGCATCGTCACCTTCGGCGCGCATGCCGAAGCCGACGCACGCCTCAAGCGCCATTCGCTGCAGCCCGATTGCTCGACGGTCGAGGCGCGCATCCTCGATGCCGACGTCACCTACAAGCTCGGCGCGCCCGGCCGCCATCTGGTGCTCAATTCGCTGGCTGTGCTGGCGGCGGTGTCGCTCGCCGGCGCCGACCTGGCGCTGGCCGCGCTCGCGCTCGACCGGCTGCGGGCCGCCACCGGCCGCGGCGCCCGCATGGCGCTGGCCATGCCCGGTGGCAGCGCGCTGCTGATCGACGAGAGCTACAACGCCAATCCCGCCTCCATGGCGGCATCCATCGCGCTGCTTGGCCAGGCCGCCATAGGCCCGCAAGGCCGCCGCATCGCGGTGCTGGGCGACATGCTGGAACTGGGCGCGCAGGGTGCCGCGCTGCACCGCGGCCTGGCCGAGCCGATCAATGCGGCCGGCGTCGACCTGGTCTATTGCAGCGGGCCGCTGATGCGCGCGCTATGGGAGGCTCTTCCCTCCAACCGCCGGGGCGGCTATGCCGAGACGGCGGCGGCGCTGGAGCCGGCCGTGCTCGATGCCATCCGCGCCGGCGACGCGGTGATGGTGAAAGGCTCGCTGGGCTCTAAGATGGGTCCGATCGTCAAGGCGCTGGAACGGCGATTTCCGCGGCCGGCGGCGCTCGCACAGGCCGATAAGGTTTGATCCGATGTTCTATTGGCTGACCGATTTGTCCGACAAGGTCTCGTTCCTCAACGTCTTCCGTTACATCACGTTCCGCACCGGCGGCTCGATCGTGACTGCGCTGGTGTTCGTATTTCTGTTCGGCGGTCCGATCATCGATCTGCTGCGCCTCAAGCAGGGCAAGGGCCAGCCGATCCGCAAGGACGGTCCGCAATCGCATCTGCTCACCAAGAAGGGCACGCCGACCATGGGCGGCCTGATGATCCTGTCGGGCGCCCTGGTCTCGACCTTGCTGTGGGCGAACCCGGCCAACCTCTATGTCTGGATCGTGCTCGGCGTGACGCTCGCCTTCGGCGCCATCGGTTTCTACGACGACTATCTGAAGGTTACCCGGCAGACCCATGCCGGCTTCGCCGGCCGCACGCGGCTGTTGGTCGAGGCGGCAATCGCGGTCGTCGCCGTTACCGCGCTCATCCAACTCGGCAAGGCGCCGGTTGCAACCTCGCTGGTGTTTCCGTTCTTCAAGGACCTGGTGATCAATCTCGGCTGGGCCTTTGTGCTGCTCGGCGCCTTCGTCATCGTCGGCGCCGGCAACGCGGTCAATCTCACCGACGGGCTCGATGGGCTGGCCATCGTGCCGGTGATGATCGCGGCCGGCAGCTTCGGACTGATCGCTTACCTCGCCGGTAACGCGGTGTTCGCCGAATACCTGCAGATCCGCTATGTCGCCGGCACCGGCGAACTGGCGGTGCTGTGCGGGGCGGTGATCGGCGCCGGCCTCGGCTTCCTCTGGTTCAACGCGCCGCCGGCCACCATCTTCATGGGCGATACCGGCTCGCTCTCGCTCGGCGGCCCGCTCGGCACCGTCGCCGTCGCGATCAAGCATGAGATCGTGCTCGCCGTGGTCGGCGGGCTGTTCGTGCTGGAAGCGGTGTCGGTGATCGTGCAGGTGGTCTCGTTCAAGCTCACCGGCAAGCGCGTGTTCAAGATGGCGCCGATCCACCATCATTTCGAGCAGCTCGGCTGGACCGAGCCGCAGATCGTGATCCGCTTCTGGATCGTCGCCGTGGTGCTGGCGCTCGCCGGTCTTGCGACGCTGAAGTTGCGATAAAAATGTTTGAGCGGCGGCATCCTCAGCCTGCTCCCTCCCCCCTTGTGGGGGAGGGTGGGGGAGGGGGGTGGAAGCGAAGTATCTCTCA
>JACQDO010000336.1 GCA_016201085.1 Hyphomicrobiales bacterium
CGGAGATGATCCGCAAGTGGCCGCTGCCGTTCATCATCGACCATATGGGCCGTGTGCCGGCGGCCGCCGGCGTCGATCAGCCGCCGCTGCGCGCGCTCGTAGAACTGGCAAAGCTCGATAATTGCTGGATCAAGGTGTGCGGCTCCGAGCGCATCGCGATGCCGCCTTATGCGGCGGCGGTGCCGATCGCCCATGCCTTGGCGGAAGCTGCGCCTACCCGCGTGCTGTGGGGCACCGATTTCCCTCACCCGAACGCCAGCCACGCGGCCGACGAGGCCGATCTGGTCGACCTGGTGCCGCAATTCGCGCCGGAGGTGCTGGCGCAACAGCGCCTGCTGGTGGACAATCCGGCCCGGTTATACGGTTTCAAATAACAAGAAACGCGCACGCATCACCCATGGAGGATGAGATATGAGCAAGGGGCTCGCCCAATTCACCCGCCGCTGCGCGCTGCTGGCACTGCCGGCGGCGCTGCTATTGACGCCGCTGCAACCGGCGCAGGCGGCCTGGCCGGAGAAGCCGATCAAGCTGGTGCTGCCGTTCGGCCCCGGCGGCGTCGCCGATGTGACCTCGCGCATCATGGCCGACAAGCTTAGCCAGAAACTCAACCAGCGCGTGGTGATCGAGAACATGCCGGGCCCCGGTGGCATCGCCGCCGCGCGCGCGGTCGCCGGTGCCGCGCCCGACGGCTACACCATGGCGCTGGTCACCAACGGCACCGCGATCAGCGTGGCGGCGTTCAAGAGCCTGCCGTTCGATCCGGTGAAGGATTTCGACATGGTGTCGATGGTCGGCACCTTCGATCTGGTGTTCGTGGTCAGAGCGGATTCGGAATTCAAGACGCTCGGCGATTTCCTGAAAGCCGCGCGCGCGGAGCCCGGCAAACTCAATATCGGCACGATCTCGGTCGGCGGTACGCAGAACCTCGGCGGCGAGTTGTTCAAGTCGGAAGGCGCGCTCAACGTGCAGATCGTGCCCTACAAGACGTCGCCCGACATCGTGGTGGCGCTGCTGCGCAACGACGTGCAGCTGATGATCGATTTTCCGCCGGCGGTCAAAGGGCAGGTCGCCGACGGCAAGCTGCGCATCCTCGCCGTCTCCAGCCCGCAGGAATCGCCATTGTTTCCCGGCATCCCGACCGTCGATAAAGCCGGCGTGAAAGGCTACGAGGTGATCTCGTGGAACAGCGTCGCGGTGCCCAAGGGCACGCCAAAAGAGATCGTTGTCGCCATGAGCAAGGCGATGCACGAAGTGCTGGCGATGCCGGACGTCAAGGAACAGTTCGCCAGAGTCGGCGTCGTCGCGCATCCGAGCACGCCGGAAGAGCTGATGGGGCGGCTCACTTCCGACATCAAGAAATGGGACGCCGTCATCGTGAAGGCGGGCATCCCGAAGAAGTAGTGGCGTGCCCCGGATGCGACGCAGCACCATAAGCGCGTTTACGCGCGTCTTCGACGCGCTATGGTGATGCGTCGCTGATCCGGGGCCCTTTCAAACTCAGAGTTTTTGAAGGTCCCGGTTCTGCAGCGCACCGTTCGTTTCACTCACGCTGCGCTGCGCCCGGGACACGATCCGATGTGGTCCACGCCGATCGATCTTTATTGCGAGCGTCTCGATCCGACATTCTGGGCGGAGCCGGTGAATGCGCTCACCAACGCGGCATTTTTCGTCGCCGCCTGGGCGGCGTTCCGGCTATGGCGGCGTGAAGGTCATGGCGACCGCGCCATCCTGGCGCTGATCCTGGTCGCCGCGGCGGTGGGGCTCGGCTCGTTCGCCTTCCATACATTGGCGACGCGCGGCGCCATGCTGCTCGATGTCACGCCCATCGGCATCTTCATTTACGGCTACGTCCTGCTGGCGCTGCGGCGTTTCCTGGCGCTGTTCTGGCCGTTGACGCTCGGTCTGCTGGCCGCCTTCATGGCGCTGTCGCTCGGCCTGGCGCTAGGCGTGCCGCGCACGGTGCTGGACGGATCGAGCGGATATTTTCCCGCGCTGGCGGTGCTGTTCGCGCTTGGCTGGTGGCAGCGCGAGCGCGTGCAGGGGCGGGCGCTGCTGCTGGCGGGAGTGATGTTCGCCGCCTCGATCGCCTTGCGCATCGCCGATCTGCCGCTGTGCGGCGCGTTTCCGCTCGGCACGCATTTCCTCTGGCATATACTCAACGCGGCGGTGATTTACGCGGTGCTGTACGGCGCCATCGGCGAGCGGCAAGGCCATTTCACGATGCCCAAAGCCGCCTGTTAGCTACGACCCCGCGTACAGCAAGGCGATGCCTTCGTAGCTCTGCTGCGGGCTGCGGCCGGCCAGCGCCATATCGCGCAGCTCGGCGGCGACGCCGCGCGCGTGATAGAACTCGCCATAGACGCGCGCCATGATCTGCACGCGGCCGGTGCGCAGGTAGCGCTCGTTCTGATAGGCCGCAAACGCCGCCGGCAGATCGTCGGGCGTGGCCGCCACTCTCTCGGCCAGCGTCACCGCGTCCTCGGTCGCCATGCAGGCGCCCTGCGCGAGATATTGCAGCATCGGATGCGCGGCGTCGCCGAGCAGCGTGACGCGGCCTTGCGTCCAGTTCTTCACCGGCTCGCGATCGCACAGCACCCACAGCCGCCAGGTCTCGATGCGCTCGAGCAGGCGCAACACTTCCGGCCGCAGGCCCTGGAAATGCTTCCACAGCAGTTCCTTGCTGCCTTCCGCGTTCCAGCCCTCCTCGTAATGGTCGGAGTGGAACACCGCGACCAGATTGTACAGTTCGCCGCGGCGCAGCGGATAATGCACGAAGTGGCAGCGCGGTCCCGCCCACAGCACCACGTCCGGCCGCCACAGGTCGTCGGGCACCTCGGATCGCTTGAGCACGGCGCGATAGGCGATGTGTCCCGACACGCGCGGCTTGCCGTCGCCGACGATGCGTTCGCGGACCTTCGACCACATGCCGTCGCAGCCGATCAGCGCCCGCCCTTCGACGCGTTCGCCGTTCTCCAGCGTGACGCTCACGTGGTCGCCGTGATCCTCGAAGCCCTCGACCTTGCGGCTGGTCTCCAGCGTGACGAGGGGGCTCGTCTCGCAGGCCTTGAGGAAAGTGGCGTGGATGTCGGCGCGATGGGTAACCGCGTAAGGCTGGCCGAAGCGGGCCATGAACTCGGCCCCGAGCGGGATGCGGGTGACCAGTTTGCCAGTCACCGCGTCGCGCATTTCCTGCGCCGGCGGGCGGTGGGCGTCGGCCAGCACGGCGTCCTTGAGGCCGACCTTCTCCAGCACGCGGAAGATATTGGGGCCGCGCTGCATGCCGGCGCCGACCTCGCGAAACTCGGGCGCCTGCTCGAACACGCGCACCGGAAAGCCCTTTTGCGCCAGCGCATAGGCGGCGATCAGGCCGCCTATGCCGCCACCGGAGATCAGGAAGGGGGCGGAGCTACCGTTTGTGCTGGCCATGGGAATTACCTCACTACACGAAATAAAGAGTTGGTTTCACGCGCAACATAATCGCCTCTGCGCCGGACGCAAAGTGGGTCGCGGTTTGTAACTAAAAAGCCCGCCGGTGTGGCCAGCGGGCCTCATTACCTTGTCATTCCGGGGCGCACCGAAGGTGCGAACCCGGAATCCAGAAACACCCTCCGGAATTCTCATCTGGATTCCGGGTCCGGCACATCCAGGTCGGCTTCTGCCGACCTGGACAATTTTAAATGCCGTCCCCGAATGACGAGAAAAAACTTATTTGGTCAGTTGGCCGCGGATCTCGCCGCCTTTGTTGGCGGCGGTGTGGATGTTGACGTACCACTTGCCGGCCAGCATGTCGGCGGCCTGGGCGTCGGTCAGCGTGGCCGAGCCTTCGAAGGCGCCTTTGTCGGCGCCGGCGATCGGAACCGCCACGGCGCCGTTCTTGCCGGCTTCGCCGGCATGGAAATGGGCGGCGGTGGCCGGCCCGCTCAGGCCGGAGACATTGCCCTTCCAGGTGAGTTTCTTGCTGGCGTCGTCATAGGTCGCGGTGAGCGTGCCGCTGCCAGTGCTGGTGTTGGGCGGCACCTCGCTCGACGCCTTCAGGTCGGCTTTCAGATTGACCATGG
The DNA here is from genome assembly GCA_016201085.1 of Hyphomicrobiales bacterium. Classification (GTDB taxonomy): domain Bacteria; phylum Pseudomonadota; class Alphaproteobacteria; order Rhizobiales; family Xanthobacteraceae; genus Pseudolabrys. The sequence continues at coordinate 4,059 of JACQDO010000336.1, forward strand.
CCGCCATTGAAGGGCTGGCGAGGACAAGCGCGGTGGCGCATGCGAGAGCGGCCAGAGTCGACCGCAGAACCGGCGATATCATGGGGCTCCTCCGTGAATAGGCTTACGTGCAGCCTATGAGGGAAACACCGCACGCTAGCAGCTATTCCGGAGCTTCGCCCTTCAATGCGTCGTGAGCGGGATCGAGGTGGTGGAGGCTTCGCCGCAGGCGTCGCACTCCCAGTGATGGCGGATTTCGCCGCCCTCGACGAATTCCGACATATAGGGCGCGACCATCACGTCGCCGCAGTGCTGGCAGCGCACCGGGCTGGCGAATGTACGGATTCTCGAAAGCCTGGCCGTGTCGATATGGAGCCGCATGATCGAAGGCCTCCTCTGCTCGTCCACTCCGTAACTCGCGGAGTAGAGACCAACCGTGGCGAGGAAACGACGCCGAGGTGATATTACGGTGACCGGCAGGATAAAGTTTTGCGACAGAATGCAACGACAGACCGCAGTGCAGCAAACAAAGTTCCGACAATTTTACTAATGGGTCGCGGCGCTATAAATAGCCAGGGGAATTCTGCTAGTCAGTGCTACACGATTTTACCGAACAAGCGGACGTGAAATGTCGAAACAGGCGATGCGCGAAGAGGCGGAGCGACTGGTGCGGGAGGCGATGGAGAAAAAATCCGTCGCCATCAAAAAGGTCGATACACGGATTGAGGCCAAATGCGGCAAATGCGGCACCGTCAATAAAGTCATGGCGGCGCCTGGCGAGACCCGCGTGAAGTACAAATGCAGGGAATGCGGGCAGCAGCAAAACGCGCTGTGATGCCGTCGCGCTAGCGTTTCAATCGATCGTTCTAAAACGGCAGGGAATTGGTGAGCGGGGAGGGGATCGAACCCTCGACCACTTGATTAAAAGTCAAGTGCTCTACCACTGAGCTACCCGCCCTTTTAGTTTGGCGCATGGTCTTATCCGACCTTGCTTCGCCCGCCGAAGCGGGCTTCGCGAAGGCGGGAAACCGCCGCCAATCCCCGATCAAGTCGGGGACAAGCCTTTCGGGACCATGCGCTGCGGGCCGGTTTACGGGCGCGCTTATGCCCGGTCAATAGGCGCATGCCGTATTGTTGATCTCGCGCAAGCCCCGCGATTTGCTACACTATCGGCCGCCGTCCGGAGCCAGCAATGCCTATCGTCAACCGTATCGCCGACCTGCAAGACGAGATCGCCGCCTGGCGGCACGATCTGCATGCCCATCCGGAACTGCAATACGACGTGCAGCGCACCGCCGCGAGCGTCGCCGAGAAGCTGAAGGCCTTCGGCTGCGACGAGGTGGTCACCGGCCTCGGCCGCACCGGCGTGGTCGGCGTCATCCGCGGCCGCAAGGGCGGCGGCTCGGCCAAGGAAGGCGGCAAGACCATCGGCCTGCGCGCCGACATGGACGCGCTGCCGATCGAGGAGGCCACCGGCCTGCCGTACCAATCCACGGTGCCCGGCAAGATGCATGCCTGCGGCCATGACGGCCACACCGCCATGCTGCTCGGCGCCGCGCGTTATCTGACCGAGACGCGCAATTTCGCCGGGCAAGCGGTGGTGATCTTCCAGCCGGCCGAGGAGGGCGGCGCCGGCGCCAAGGCCATGCTCGATGACGGCGTGATGGAGCGCTTCGGCATCGGCGAGGTCTATGGCATGCATAATTCTCCCGGCATGCCGGTCGGCCGCTTCGGCATTTGCGCCGGGCCGATGATGGCGGCGGCCGACAGCGTCACCATCGACATCGAGGGCGCCGGCAGCCACGCAGGGCGTCCGCATCTCGGCATCGACACCGTGCTGGTGGCTGCGCAGATCATCAACGCCATCCAGTCGATCGCTTCGAGGAATGTCGATCCGCTGAAATCCGGCGTGGTGTCGATCACCATGGTGCAGGCAAGCAATACCGACAACGTCATTCCGCAGACCGTGCAGTTGCGCGGCACCGCGCGCAGCCTGGAAGCGGGCGTGCGCGACTTGATCGAGAGCCGGCTGCATCGGGTGGTTGAGGGAACGGCGGCCGCCTACGGCGCCAAGGCCAAACTCACCTACCGGCGCGGCTATCCGGTGCTGGTCAACCACGAACGGCAGAGCGACTTCGCAGCCTCCGTGGCAAGCGAGATCGTCGGCAGCGCCCAAGTCGACACCGCGCTGCCGCCGATGATGGGGGCGGAGGATTTCGCCTTCATGCTGAACGCGCGGCCGGGCGCCTTCATCTGGGTCGGCAACGGCGACAGCGCCGGCCTGCATCACCCGAAATACAATTTCAACGACGACGTCATCCCGGTGGGAACGTCGTATTGGGTGAAGCTGGTGGAAACGGCGCTGGCGGGATGAGCTTCTCCGTCATGGCCGGGCTTGTCCCGGCCATCCACGCCTTCTTTGATCACATGCAGCTAAGACGTGGATGCCCGGCACAAGGCCGGGCATGACGACGTATCTACTTACTGCGCCAGTTCGCCTTGCTTCGGCGTCGAGGCGACTTGCGTTGCCTGGGCGACCTGGCCGCGCCGCGGCAG
>JACQDO010000350.1 GCA_016201085.1 Hyphomicrobiales bacterium
CGAATTACGCCGCCACGCGCGCCAGGAAATCCTCGACCTCGCGGCGCAATTCGGCGGCGGCGGCTTCCACCGCCTGTGAGGCGGTGAGCACGCTTTCCGCCGAGGCGCGGGTTTCGGTGGCGGCGCCGGCGACATCGCCCAGCACCGACACCACCAGCTTGGCGCCCTCGGAGGCGCTGGCGACGTTCTGCGAGATCTCAGCCGTAGCCGAGCTCTGCTGATCGACCGCGGTCGAGACGACGTTGGCGCAACTGTCGATCTCCTGCATGCGTGTGGAGATGCGGCCGATCGCCGCCACCGCGCCGCCGGTCGCCGTCTGCACCGAGCCGATCAGCCGGGAAATGTCCTCGGTCGCCTTGGCGGTCTGCACCGCCAGCGATTTGACCTCGGAGGCCACCACCGCGAAGCCCTTGCCGGCTTCGCCGGCGCGCGCCGCCTCGATGGTGGCGTTGAGCGCCAGCAGGTTGGTCTGTCCGGCGATGCTGTGGATGAGCTTGATCACGTCGCCGATCTTCTGCGCGGCCTGCGCCAGCGCGGCGATCTGCTGGTTGGTGTCCTGCGCCTCGCCGACCGCGCCGCGCACCACCTCGGTGGTCAGTCCGAGCTGGCGGCTGATCTCGCCGATCGACCGGCTCAGTTCGTCGGCGGCTATCGCCGCGGTCTCCACGTTGGTCGAGGCTTCGTTCGACGCCGCTACCGCGCTCTCGGCGCTTTTCGAGGTCTGGCCGGAATTGGCGAACAGGGTGGTGGCGGTCGAGCGCATCGCCATGGCGCCGTCGGTCACCGTGCGCAGGTGATCCTCGACGCGGCGGCGGAAGGCGGCGATCGCCTGATCGATCGTGGTGCGCCGCTGCTGCTGCTCCTGCAAGGAATGGCGTTCGCGTTCGGCGTCGCGCCGCTCGGTGATGTCCTCGTGCGTGCCGACCCAGCCGCCGCCGGGCATCGGCCGGTTGATGACGGAGATGATCCGGCCATCGGGGGATTTCGCCTCGGCGCTGGTGGTCTCGCCGCGCGCCATGGCCTCGACCAGCGCACGCCGGTAAGTCTCCGGGTCATGCGCGAAGCTGCCGGTGGCGGCGCGATGTTTGAGCACGTCGAGCAGACTGATGCCCGAGCGGGAGAATTCGTCGCCGAGTTTGTAGATCTCGACGTAACGCTGGTTGCTGATGACCAGCCGCTCGTTGCCGTCGAACATGCACAGACCCTGCGACATGTTGTTGAGCGCAACGCGCATGCGCACATTTTGTACTTGCAGTCCCTGCGCGGCGAAGACGACGGAAAATACCACCGCCAAAACGGCGGTCAGGCCGGCGAGGAATGCGGAGGCTACGGGTTCGGACGTTGCCGTGACCCAGGCGCCGACCGGCAGCGCATAATGAAACAACGCAAAGCTGCCCGCGAAAACGGCGAGCCAGATCGGCGCGAGCAGCCGCCAACCATGCCAGGTCGCGAGTGTGGGTTGAGCCTTGGCCATACTACATCCGTACCGCGGGTACGGTATTCCCCAACCGGTTGTTTTACGGTTAATGTCGGATGAGCGATTTATTAGGGAAATCTTAAAATCGGCAGGGGGTGGCCGGATGTCGCGGGACAGCGCACACGATGCAGCGGTTTCATTCGCGATGGGCGACCGACCGGAAGGATAACCAGCATGGCCAAGTTGCGCGCGGTCGAGTGCCGCGAATTCATCCAGGCGGCGATCGAGAAGGCCGAAGAGATGGGCGTGCCGGTCTCGATCGCCGTGGTCGGGCCGGAGGGTCACCTGATCGCGGTCGAGCGCATGGACGAGGCCGGCTTCATCACGCCGGAGACGGCCATCGCCAAAGCCTTCACGGTGGCGGCCTTCCGTTCCATGAGCCCGCGCTTTCCCGACGGGCTGGTGATCCAGCAATGGTTCAAGGAGCGCAATCCACAGCTGCTAGCCAACCTGGCGGCTCTTACCAACGGCCGCATCGCGGCATCGGGCGGCGCTGCACCGGTGTTCAAGGGCGACGAGCTGGTCGGCGCCTATGGCATTTCCGGCGGCACCTCGCAGCAGGACGAGGAGATGGCGCTCTATGCCCGCGCCAAGGTCGGCTGGGCGCATGAATCGTCGGCCGAGCCGAAGGCGAGCGTGAAGGCGCACATCAACGAGCTCTACGCCAAGGCCGGCATCAAGGACCGCAAGCTGTGACCGTTCATCAGAAATTTTCCGGCCGCGTCGAGGACGAGGCGCTGCTGCGCGGGCAGGGCCGCTTCGGCGACGACGTGAAACCCGAGGGCAGCCTGGCCGCGTATTTCCTGCGCTCACCGCACGCCTTCGCCCGCATCGAGCGCATCGACGCCACGGCGGCGAAAGCGGCAAAGGGTGTGGTGGCGGTGTTCACCGCCGCCGATCTGGCGAGCGCGCATTACCATTCCATCTCGCATCCGCATCCGATGCCCGGACGCGGCGGCAAGGTGGCGGTGGCGCCGCATCGCCCGGCGCTCGCCGGCGAGCGGGTGATGCATGTCGGCGAGCCGCTGGCCATGGTGGTGGCGGTGAGCGCGGCCGCGGCGCAGGACGCCGCCGAGTTGATCGTGGTCGAGTACGAGGAGAGCGCTGCCGTCACCGATGCACGCGCGGCGCTCGCGCCGAGCGCGCCGCAACTCTGGCCGGAGGCGCCCGGCAATATCGGTTTCGACTGGAGCGCGCCGGCCGATCCCGACGGCAAGAAGAACGCCGCGCTGGAACGCGCCTTCGCTGAGGCCGCGCATGTGGTACGCGTCGAACTCGTCAACCAGCGCCTGGTGGTGGCCTCGCTCGAGCCGCGCACGGCCAGCGCCAGCTACGACGCCGAGAGCAAGCAGTTCACTTTACGCTGCGGTTCGCAAGCGGTGGCCGCCGTGCGCGGCCAGGTCGCCGGCAGCCTCAGCATAAAGCCGGAGGAACTGCGCGTCGTCACCGACGATCTCGGCGGCGCTTTCGGCATGAAGGGCTGGTGCTATCCCGAATACGTGGCGATGCTGCATGGCGCGCGCGTCTTAAATCGGCCGATCCACTGGGTATCGACGCGTTCGGAAGCCTTCGTCAGCGACAATCAGGGCCGCGACTCGTTCTGGACGGTGGAATTGGCGCTCAGCAAACGTGGCCGCTTCCTCGCCTTGCGCGTCGGCTGCATCGGCAACATGGGCGCCTATTTCACCGGCGTCGCGCATTTCGTCGTCACCACGCACATCTCCGGCTGCCTGCCGACGGTCTACGACATCCCGCACGCGCAGGTGAACACGCGCTGCGTCTTCACCAATACGCTGCCGACCGGGCCCTATCGCGGCGCCGGACGTCCGGAGGCAAGCTATCTGATCGAGCGCGCGATCGATGCCGCCGCCGACCAGACCGGCATCGACGCCGCCGAACTGCGCCGGCGCAATCTGATCCAGCCCAAGCAGATCCCCTACACCACCGCCTTCGGCAACAGCTATGACAGCGGCGATTTTCCCGGCGCTTTCGAACGCGCGCTGGCGCTTAGCCATTACGCCGGCTTTGCCGCGCGCAAGAAGGCGGCGAAGAAAGCGGGCAGACTGCGCGGCATCGGTATCGGCTGCTATCTGGAGATCGCCGGCGCCTTCCCGGAAGAGGCCGCGCGCATCGCGTTTCCCGGCGGCGACAAAGTGCTGGTCAGCGTCGGCGCCGGCGGCAGCGGGCAGGGCCATCCGACCGTGTTCCCCGCCGTTGCGGCGCGTCGGTTCGGCATTGCGCCGGAAGCGGTGACGCTGTTGTCCGGCGATTCGGCGCGCGACGTGCCGGGTTTCGGCGCGGTCGCCTCGCGCTCGGCGATGATGACGGGCGGCGCCATCGCCGTCACCACCGACCGAGTGATCGAGAAAGGCAAAAAGGTTGCCGCCATGCTGTTGCAGGCCGGCGAGGCCGAGATCGATTACCGCGATGGCAAATTCATCGTGCGTGGCACGGCGCGCGAAGTCCCGCTGTTCGAGGTGGCCGCGCGCGCGGCCGAGCTGGCTCGCCAGGGCGTCATCGCGGAGAGCCTCGACAGCCAGGTCACCGTCAAGCTGCCGCCGTCATTCCCGAACGGCTGTCATGTCGCCGAGGTCGAGATCGATCCCGACACCGGCGCGGTGCGAATCGTCAATTACGTAGCGGTCGGCGACTGCGGCAACGGGCTCGACGACACTATCGTCACCGGCCAGATGCATGGCGGGGTGGCGCAGGGGCTGGGCCAAGCGTTGACCGAGAATACGGTCTACGACGCCGGCGGCCAACTGGTGTCGGGCTCGTTCATGGACTACGCCATGCCGCGCGCTCACGACGTGCCGTCGATGCAGGTCGAGCATCGCGCCGTCGCTTGCCGCACCAATCCGCTCGGCGTGAAGGGCACCGGCGAGGCCGGCACCACCGCGGCGCCGCCGGCGCTGATCAACGCCATCCTCGACGCGCTGCCCAACGGCGCGCAGCTCGACATGCCGGCGACGCCGGAGCGGGTGTGGAAGGCGTTGCAGAAGGCGTAGTGATGCATCCATTTCCCCTCCCCCCGCGAGCTCTTGCGAGTGGTGGGGAGGGGTCAGGGGTGGGGGGCTCGTTGCTTCAAAGAAAAGTGCCCCGACCCCGGCGCTGCGCGCCGACCCCCCCCCGCGCTCGCAAGCGCTCGCGGGGGAGGGAAAAGAGCTACTGCCCCACGTCGATCTTCACCGCCTCGGTGATGGTGTGCCAGTGCTTGATCTCTCCGGCCAGCCAGTCATTGGCGTCGGCGAGCGACTTGCTCGGCACCACGTTGAAGTTCTGCTTGCCGAGCTTCTCTTTCGCCTCCGGCGACGTCAGCGCCTTGGTCACCGCCGCGTAGGCCGCTTCCAGCACCGGCTGCGGCGTCGCCGCCGGCGCGAACAGGCCGTTCCAGGCCACGGTGCCGACATCCGGGTAGCCGACCTCCTTCATGGTCGGGACGTTGGGATATTCCTTCAGCCGCTCGCGGCTGACCACGGCAAGCGGACGAAGTTTGCCGGATTGCACCATGCCGGCGGTGGAGGCGACGTTGAGAAAGGCGGCGTGTACGTCGCCGCGCAGCATGTCCTGGATGACGCCGGCGGCGCCGTTCTTGTTGGGCAGCCCGCGCATGTCGAGGTCGCCGGCGCGCTTGGCGAAATAAGCCATGTCGTAATGCGGATAGGAGCCGATGCCGACGGTGCCGTAGCTCACTTTGCCGGGGTTCTTCTTGGCGTAGTCGATCAGCTCGGCCACCGTCTTGGGCGAGAAGTCGTTGGCGGTGGTCACCAGCAGGAAGGCCGGCACATCGATCAGATTGGTCACCGCCACCACGCTCTTGCTGTAGCTGGCCGACAGCTTCTTGGCATAGATGATCGGCGTGATCGCGTTGGTCGACACGTTGCCGAGCATCAGCGTATAGCCGTCGGGCGCCGACTTCACCATTTCGTCGATCGCCAGCAGACCGAAGGCGCCCGGTTTGTTGAGCACGACGAAGGGTTGGCCGGTGACTTTCTGAAATTCGTCGCCGACGATACGCGCCACGATGTCGGTGGCGCCGCCTGGCGCATAAGGCACGATCACCTTGACCGGCCGGCTCGGATATTTGTCTTGCGCCGAAGCGGCGGCGATGCCGAAGGCGAGGCCGACGGCGGCGAGCAGGAACAGACTGATGCGTTTCATCGTCAATCCTCCAAAATGGTTGCTTGTCGTTTCTTAAGCCGCCTTGATTCCATGCAGGCTGTGCGAGGCATCCTTGCAGGTGAAGAACACAACATCGCCGTCGGCGGTCGCCTTGCCGGCGTGGATGGTGTTGGCCGGGATGTAGATTACCGCGCCCGGCTTGGCGTCGATCGGTTTGCCGCCGATGGTGGCGCGGAAGGTGCCTTCCAGGATGTAGATCCATTGCTCGTTCGGGTGAGAATGCGGCTCGGCGCCGGTGCCGGCCTTCATGCGCATCAGACCGACAATCATGCGGTCGCCTTCCACGCACGGTCCGTGCGCGGTCGAATAGGCCGGCCCGCCCATGATCTTGGCGACCGTGCCGAGGTCGAACACCATGCGGGTTTCTATCTGTCATTCCGGGGCGCGAGCGAGCGAACCAGGAATCCAGAGTTTACTACTGAGCTTGTGTCTGGATTCCGGATCCGGCCCTGCGGGCCGTCCCGGAATGACGAGTAGGGTCCGCATCACCGTTCGGCCACGGTCCGCGGGCAGTTTGCGGGCTCGCGATTCGGAGAAAGCTTGCTAATGCTGCCGCTTCGTTGGGCGCTGCCGATCCTTGCTATGCTGCTGCTCGCCGCCTGCACCGGCGACAATACCGCGCCCAAAGCTGAGCCGAGCTTCTACCGCAGTCTGGCGCAGCCCGGCGCCATGCTCGACTATGCCGCCGCCGCCTCGATGATCTCCGGCTATCGCGCCAATAACGGGCTGGGCGCGGTGACGCTCGATCCCGAGCTCACAAGGCTCGCCGCGGCGCAGGCCGCCGGCATGGCCCAGCGCGACAAGCTTGACCATGCCGCCGGCAAGCCCTTCGTGGTGCGGCTGCGCGCGTCGGGCTACGACGCCAAGACGGCGGCCGAGAACATCAGCGCCGGCTATCACACGCTGGCCGAGGCCTTTTCCGGCTGGCGCGATTCGCCGCCGCACCGCGCCAACATGCTCTTGAAGGGCGCCACCCGCATGGGCATCGCCGCGGTCTACACGCCGACGTCGAAGTACAAGGTGTACTGGGCGCTGATCCTGGCCGAGCCGGAGGAGCAGAAGAGCTAGGATTGATCTGCCTCAATGCGACGCCATGGGAGGCGTTTATCTGTGCCCATGGAGCGGCAAAAATCGATGACACTCTGGCTGCAAAAATTCCTGGGGAAGTTTGGCGACCGCCATGCCTTGAATGAGTGGGCGCTGTGCGAACGGGATTGCCGCATCGATGACTGCAAGCTGTACAGTTTGAAACTGTGCAAGCGGCGTATTGCCGGCTTTGAACAGCTCTCGCGCATATCGGATAGCGGCGCCAAGCTCCATTAACATATCCGGCTCGGCGGCCGGTCACGCACGTCTGGACCTCGCCCGCGCTCCTGACTAGCCTCTCCCGCATGTCGGTGCTTCCCCGTCTGAACACCTACGACGAGGTCTACGCCCAATTCCGCTG
>JACQDO010000351.1 GCA_016201085.1 Hyphomicrobiales bacterium
GCGATCGGCGGCGCCTCCTCGCGGCTGGTGCTCTCGCTGCTGTTGCGCAAGCGCACGGTCTCGACCAAGGCGGCCTTGAAGCTGCTCGACGACGCCAATGCCGCGATCCAGTACAACCGCGAAATCCTGCAGACCGCGCTCGATCATGTGCGCCAGGGCATCGCGGTGTTCGACAAGGATATGCAGTTGATCTGCTGGAACCGCCAGTTCGGCGAAATCCTCGATCTGCCGCCGAGCCTGATCCGCGTCGGTATCGGGCTCGCCGACATCCTGCGCTTCAACAACCGGCGCGGTCATATCGCGCCTGAGCGCATCGAGGAATTCGTGCAGGCGCAGATCGAGCGTTACGCCTTCGGCAACGCGCCGTTCCTCGAACGCTTCGCCGAGGGCGTGGTGATCGAGGTGCGCGCCAACCGCATGCCGGACGGCGGTATCGTCACCACCTTCACCGACATCACCGCCAGCGTCGAGGCGGCGGAAGCACTCGAGCGTTCCAACGAGACGCTGGAGCGGCGCGTGCGCGAACGCACCGAGGAGCTCACGCTGCTCAATGCCGCGCTCGCCCGCGCCAAGGGCGAGGCCGACGCCGCCAATATCTCCAAGACCAAGTTCCTGGCGGCGGCGAGCCACGACATCCTGCAGCCGCTCAACGCGGCACGGCTTTACGTCACCAGCCTGATCGAGCGCCAGGGCGGCCGCGACGACCGCCGCCTGATCGACAACATCGATGCCTCGCTCGAGGCGGTGGAGGAAATCTTCGGCGCGTTGCTCGACATGTCGCGGCTCGACACCGGCGCCATGCGCCCGGAATTCGCCAGTTTCCGCATCGACGAGTTGATGCGCCAGATCGAGCTCGAGTTCGCGCCGCTGGCCGCCGCCAAGGGGCTCGAACTCAAATACGTGCCTTGCTCGCTGGTGGTGCGCTCCGACCGCCGGCTGCTGCGCCGGCTGGTGCAGAACCTGGTATCGAACGCCATCAAATACACCCCGGCCGGCCGCGTGCTGATCGGCTGCCGGCGGCGCGACGACAAATTGCGCATCGACGTCTACGACACCGGGGTCGGCATCCCGGAATCGCAACGGCGCGACATCTTCATCGAATTCCGCCGCCTCGAGCAGGGCGCCCGCATCGCGCGCGGCCTCGGCCTGGGGCTCTCGATCGTCGAGCGCGTGGCGCGCGTGCTCGGCTCCGCCATCGAACTTAACTCGACCGCCGCCGGCGGTTCGCATTTCGCGGTCGCCGTGCCGCTATCGAATGCCGCTCCGGTCGAATTGCCGGCGCGCGATGCCTCCCGCGTCGATCCCAGCCAGCTCGCGGGCACCACCGCGCTCTGCATCGACAACGAGCCCTCGGTGCTCGACGGCATGGAAACGCTGCTGCGCGGCTGGGGCTGCGACGTCATCAAGGCGCCCGAACTCGATATCGCGCTGGCGGCAATCGAGGAAAACGGCGTCATCCCGAACGGTCTGCTGGTCGACTATCACCTCGATCGTGGCAACGGCATCGAGGCCATCGTCGCATTGCGTGCGCAATACGGCGATCTGCCGGCCATCCTGCTCACCGCCGACCGTTCGCCGGTGGTGCGCGAGCAGGCGCGCGCGCAAGGCATCCAGGTGCTGAACAAGCCGATCAAGCCGGCGGCGCTGCGCGCGCTGTTGGCGCAATGGCGCGTGCTGCGGGTGGCGGCGGCGGAGTAGCTTCTATCGTCGTCCCCGCGCAGGCGGGGACCCATACGCCGTTTCGTGTCCGTATTGTGAAGCTAGAGTCGGCTCTAATTCCAGCGTCGCTCAAATTACAAAGACAGGGGTTATGGGTCCCCGCCTGCGCGGGGACGACGGATCTTAATGTTCCGCGCTCGCCCCTTGCGGCCATTGGCCGGATTCGATCTTGGCGGCGGCGATCACCGCCTGCGTGCGGCTCTCGACGCCGAGCTTCTGCAAGATCGCCGACACATGCGCCTTCACGGTCGCTTCCGACACGCCGAGCTGGTAGGCGATCTGCTTGTTGAGCAAACCCTCCGACAGCATCATCAGCACGCGCACCTGCTGCGGCGTCAGCGTCGCCATCCGCCCCATCAGCTCGGCGGTCTCGGAGTCGGCGCCGGCGCCCAGATCGACGTCGGGCGGCGTCCAGATGCCGCCGCTGAGCACGCGCGAGATCGCCGCGCGCATGGTGTCGACGCCGAGCGTCTTCGGGATGAAGCCGGAGGCGCCGAATTCCATGCAGCGGCGGATGGCGGCCGGATCGTCATTGGCCGACACCACGATCACCGGCACGCTGGGATATTGCGCGCGCATATACATGAGGCCGGAAAAGCCGCGCACGCCCGGCATCGCCAGATCCAGCAGCACGAGATCGATGTCGCCGCTGAGCAACTCGACCACGTCGTCGAACGTGCCGGCTTCCGCGATGTCGACCTTTTCCAGCAAACCGGAAATCGCTTCGCGCATGGCGCCGCGGAACAACGGATGGTCGTCGGCGATCACCAGTCGGTATCGTTCTTGGCTCTCCACTTATTGAACTTTCGTTGCTGTCTGCGGCAGGCCGGCATAACCGCTGCGTCGGATGCCCTCTTTGCTCAATGTTCCACCCCGCCGCTTCGCTGCGCAAGTGCTTCGCCGCGCGCCATAAATCGGTGCCGTACCATAATACGCTGCAATACCGAAAAGACTATATTTATCATAGTATTATAATGGCCGGCGGCGAAAACTGCGCTGCCGGTTTTTTTATTTGCCGCCGATGAACTGAAAAATCACCTCACGGCCGTGGGCTTTGCGCCGGTGCTCGACCAGATAGATGCCCTGCCAGGTGCCGAGCGCGAGCCGGCCTTGCTGGACCGGCACATGCAGCGACACGCCATTGAGCATGGCCTTGACATGCGCCGGCATGTCGTCCGGCCCTTCTACGTCATGAATCCAGGGCGCGTCTTCCGGCGCCAGCCGGTCGAGCGCGCCGATGAGATCGTGCTGCACATCCGGATCGGCATTCTCCTGGATGGTGAGCGAGGCCGAGGTGTGGCGCAGATAGACCAGCAGGACGCCCTCGCCGGCGCCGATCTGCGCGATGAAGCTTTTGGCGTCATCGGTGATCTCGGTGCAGCCGGCGCCATGCGTATCGACCCGCAGCGTCGCGCTGGCGAAAAGCTGCGGCGTGACTTCGGTGATGGACAGCCGGCCGGGCATGGAGCTCTTCTCGTCATTCCGGGGCGCGGACAAAGTCCGCGAACCCGGAATCCAGGGACACAATCACAGGGATATGAAACTTGCCCTGGATTCCGGGTTCTCGCGGAGCCTGTCATCGGGCCGCGCTCTGCGCGGACCCGTTGGCTCGCCCCGGAATGACAAATTTCAGCCCTTGCGCATCATATCCTTCTGGAAATTCATGATCATGTCGACCAGGCGCCGCCAGGCGTCCTCGATTGCCGCGCGGGCGCGCTCGATGTCGTGGCGCAATTGCTTGGCTTCGTCGCTCGTCGGCCCGGGCGCCAGGTCGGCCGGCGGGCGGGGCGGCGTGCGCACGCTTGCGATCTCCGTTTTCAGTTGGGCGACCTCATCTTGCAGCCGCGCGATCTCCTTCTCCAGCGCGGCGCGATCTTCCGGAACCGCCTGACAAGCCCAGCCAATCGTACGCGCGCTGCAAAACGCGATCTGCCCGGAAGAATTATCAAGCCGCAGAAATCCGTCGTCGACGCGATTGAAGCTGTAGCGCAGCGGCGGGTTCGCCGGCGTGCTGTCCTGCGCCAGCGTGGAGGTGGCCGCGCAGCCGAGCAGCACGGCGATGACGAGCCTCATGTTCGGCATGGCGATGTCCTCCATTCCGGCACTGGGGTTTTTGCTTGCGCATGATCTTATCCGACCTTTCCTTCGCCCGCCGAAGCGGGCTTCGCGAAGGCGGGAAACTGGTTCCCACTTTTCGGGATCATGCGCGAAGTCTATCACCCGGCCGGCCACGGCTGAACCGCCAGCGCCCGCTGCCGGGTGACGCGCTTGCCGCAGTGCACGCAATGCAGCCCCCACCGTCTGGAAAATTCCGCGTTTTCATCGTGATATCAAAAGCTTATACCAAGGGTAGCGTTCCTTGACTCGAGGAAACCCGATCAGTATGGTCCGCGCGGCTTTTAGGGCGGCGGGACATTCGGAGCCTTTAAATCCACGCAGGTCGGAGGCATGGCTGACGACAGGCGCGGCACCACAGGCGAACGCAAAGAACCGTCGGACGACGAGGCTGCTCTCTCCGCGAGGCTCCAGCGTCTCGGCGACCGGCTCGCATCGGCGAACCGA
>JACQDO010000352.1 GCA_016201085.1 Hyphomicrobiales bacterium
AGTCAATATATCACATTTAGCTGTTGAAAGCCTTCACTCCGCCGCCTCTTTCCCGTGGCCCAGCCGCTTATTGAGCGACTTGAGCAATTTCTCGGCGGCGTCCGCGATCACCGTGCCGGGCGGGAAGATCGCCTCGCAGCCGGCCCGCATCAGAGCGTCGTAATCCTGCGGCGGCACCACGCCGCCGACCACTATCATGATGTCGTCGCGGCCTTGTGCGGCGAGCTCCTTTTTCAGCTCCGGCACCAGCGTCAGATGCGCGGCGGCGAGCGAGGACACGCCGAGAATATGAACATCGTTCTCGACGGCCTGGCGGGCGGCTTCCTGAGGCGTGGCGAACAGCGGCCCGATATCGACGTCGAAACCGAGATCGGCGAAGGCCGAGGCGATCACCTTCTGCCCGCGGTCGTGGCCGTCCTGACCGATCTTGGCAACGAGCAGCCGTGGTCGGCGACCCTCGGCGGCCTCGAAGGCTTCCACGGCCATACGCACCCGTTCGACGGCGGCAGTCATGCCGACCTCCCGCTTGTAGACGCCGGTAATCGACTTGATCGAAGCCACATGGCGGCCGAAAACTTTCTCCAGCGCCATGGAGATTTCGCCGACGGTGGCCTTGGCGCGCGCGGCATCGACCGCCAGCGCCAGCAGATTGCCGTTGCCGCGGTCGGCGGCGCGGGTGAGGGCATCGAGCGCTTCCTGCAAGGCGGCCGGGTCGCGCTCGGCCTTCAGCCGCTTGAGCTTGTCGAGTTGCATCTGCCGCACGGCGGAATTGTCGATCTTGAGCACCTCGATTGGCGCATCAATGGTCGGCTGATATTTGTTGACGCCAATCACCGATTGGGCGCCGGCATCGATGCGGGCCTGCGTCTTGGCGGAGGCTTCCTCGATGCGCAGTTTCGGGATGCCGGCTTCGATCGCCTTGGCCATGCCGCCGAGCGATTCTACCTCCTCGATATGGCCCCAGGCCTTGCGTGCCAGCTCGTAAGTGAGCCGCTCGACGTAATACGAGCCGCCCCAGGGGTCGACGATGCGGGTGGCGGCGGCTTCCTGCTGCAAGACGATCTGGGTGTTGCGGGCGATGCGGGCGGAGAAGTCGGTCGGCAAGGCGAGGGCCTCGTCGAGCGCATTGGTGTGCAGCGACTGGGTCTGGCCTTGGGTGGCCGCCATGGCCTCGATCATGGTGCGCGAGACGTTGTTGAACACGTCTTGTGCCGCCAATGACCAGCCCGAGGTCTGGCAATGCGTGCGCAAGCTGAGCGAGCGCGCATCCTCCGGCTTGAACGGCTTCATCAGCTTGGCCCAGATCATGCGGGCGGCGCGCAGCTTGGCGATCTCCATGAAGTAATTCATGCCAATCGCCCAGAAGAACGACACGCGCGGCGCGAACTGGTCGACGGTCAGCCCCGCCTTGATGCCGGCGCGGACATATTCGACGCCGTCGGCCAGCGTATAGGCGAGTTCGAGATCCTGCGTCGCGCCGGCTTCCTGCATGTGATAGCCGGACACCGAAATCGAATTGAACTTCGGCATCTCGGCCGAGGTGTAGGCGAAGATGTCGGAGATGATGCGCAGAGACGGCGAGGGCGGATAGATATAGGTGTTGCGCACCATGAATTCTTTGAGGATATCGTTCTGGATGGTGCCGGACAATTTGTTGTGCGGCACGCCCTGTTCCTCGGCCGCGACGATGTAGAGCGCCAGCACCGGCAGCACGGCGCCGTTCATGGTCATCGACACGCTCATCCGGTCGAGCGGGATGCCGGAGAACAGCGTGCGCATGTCGTAGATCGAGTCGATCGCCACGCCCGCCATGCCGACGTCGCCGGCGACGCGCGGATGGTCGCTGTCGTAGCCGCGATGGGTGGCGAGATCGAAGGCGATGGAGAGGCCCTTCTGGCCGGCGGCCAAGTTGCGCCGGTAGAAGGCGTTGGAATCCTCCGCCGTGGAGAAGCCGGCATATTGCCGGATGGTCCAGGGCTGCGCCGCGTACATCGCAGGATAAGGTCCGCGCAGGAATGGCGGCTTGCCGGGATAGGTGTCGAGGAAGTCGAGGCCTTCGAGGTTGGCCTCGGTGTAGCCGGGCTTGACCGGGATGCCTTCCGGCGTGGCCCAGGGCGCAGCCGTGCTGCCTGCCGGCACCGGCCCGGCGTCGGCGAAATCGATGCTCGCGAAGTTGGGAACCTGATTCATTTCACAGCCAGAATATCATGCGCGGCCTGCAAGGTCGAAAGCACGTCGCAGCCCACGAATATGAAGGTTTTCACGCCAGCCTGCCGCCAATCGGCCTCGTTCTCGCCAGGCCTGCCGGCGAGATGGACGGTGGCGCCGGCAGCGGCCAGCGCCTGGGCGGCGTCGCCCGCTTGCATCTCATAGACCTTATCGGTCGAGCAAAGGCAGGCGAGCTTAGCGCCAGAGGCCTTGAACGCCGCGATCATGGTGGCCCGGTCCTCGAAGCCGTCATTGCTCAGCGCTTCGATGCCGCCGGCTTCGTAGAAATTCTTGGCGAACATGGCGCGCGCGGTGAAGTCCGCGACCTTGCCGAGATTGGCCAGAAACACTTTCGGTCTGCTGCCTGTTTTCGTCAGCATACGGTCGGAGGCGTCGCGTAGCGCTTCGAACGGTTTGGCCAAGCGGATGCGCGGCAGCGGCTCGACGGTGACGGTGGCCGCCTCCGCTTTCGGCATCACGACCTTTGCCACGTCAAGCACCGCGGCCGGCTTTTCCTGCAGATTGGGAAAATCGCTGGTGCCGGTGAGTGCATCCTTGCGGCGCGCGATCGCCTTCTGGCGCTCGGCGCGCACCGCCGCGACATTTTTCTGGATGAGCCCGCGTTCGAGCGCAGACCAGACGCCGCCGGCTTGCTCGATGTCCTGGAACTGTGTCCAAGCGGAAGCGCAGAGTTTGGCAGTCAAGTCCTCGATGGCGCCGGAGCCGGCGGCCGGATCGGCGACCTTCGCCAGATTGGACTCTTCGAGCAGGATGAGATGCGTGTTGCGCGCAACCCTGCGCGCGAACGCATCGGGCAGGCCGAGCGGCGCGGTATGCGGCAGCGCGACGATGCTGTCGGCGCCGCCAAGACCTGCCGCGGTGACCGCGATGGTCATGCGCAGCATGTTCACGTCGGGATCGCGCTGCGTCATCATGCGCCAGGCGGTCTCGGCCGCGACATAAGCCGGCTTCGGCGCCAGACCGCAGGCGTCCTCGATGCGCGCCCACAATTTCCTAAGCGCGCGGAACTTGGCGATGGTGAGGAACTCGTCGGCGTCGGCCGCCAGCCGGAAATAGATCAGCTTGCGCGCGGCATCGAGCGTCACCTCGTTGGCCGCGAGCGCGCGCAGATATTCGACCGCGCTGGCAATCGCGAATGAAAGCTCCTGCGCTTCCGAACCGCCGGCATTATGCACGATGCGCCCGTCCGCCACCGCAAACGGTCCGCCAAAGCCTTGGCTCGCCAGGTCGCGCACCATATAGGCGAAGCTGCGCTTGAGCTCGCTCCAGGGCCGCGGACTTGTTCCGTAAGCGGCCAGGCCGCCGAGCGGATTGATGGCGGCGCGCAGGCCGATCGAGGCCGGCGAAACTTTCCGGCTTTTCACCAGGGCCGCGAAATGCTGCACGGCGCTGCGCGTCGGCGGGCTGAGATTAAAGTCGAT
>JACQDO010000353.1 GCA_016201085.1 Hyphomicrobiales bacterium
CGAACACGACGAACGCCATGAGGTTGAGGACACGTCCCATGGATCGGAGCGCGCGCCGAATTATGCGCGCTTCGCCAGCCGGTCGAACTCGACCAGCGTGCGCAACAGCGGCTCCATGTCTTTCAACGGCAGCATGTTGGGGCCGTCGGATGGCGCCTTGTCGGGGTCCTGATGCGTCTCGATGAACACACCGGCGACGCCAACCGCCACCGCCGCGCGCGCCAACACCGGCACGAATTGCCGCTCGCCACCCGAGGAGGTGCCCTGCCCGCCCGGCTGCTGCACCGAGTTGGTGGCGTCGAAAATCACCGGCGCGCCGGTCTTCTCTTTCAGGATCGGCAGCGCGCGCATGTCGGAGACCAGCGTGTTGTAGCCGAACGACACGCCGCGCTCGGTCACCAGCACGTTGCGGTTACCGGCGCTCGTGATCTTGGCGACCACGTTGCTCATGTCCCAGGGTGCGAGGAATTGGCCTTTCTTCACGTTGACGACACGGCCGGTCTTGGCGGCGGCGATCAACAAATCGGTCTGCCGGCAAAGAAATGCGGGGATCTGCAACACATCGACCGCCTGCGCCACGCGCGCGCAATGCTCGGCTTCGTGCACGTCGGTGAGCACCGGGATTTTCAGCTTGTCGCGGATTTCGGCAAAGATGGGCAGCGCCGCATCGAGCCCGATGCCGCGCACACTCGTTCCAGATGTGCGGTTGGCCTTGTCGAAAGATGTCTTGTAGACGAGGCCGACGCCGACCTTGGCCGCGATCTCTTTCAGCGCCGAGGCCATTTCCAGTGCATGCGCGCGGCTTTCGAGCTGGCATGGGCCGGCGATCAGCGCCAGCGGCAGGCTGTTGCCGAAGCGGACGGCGCCGATCTCGACAGTGGCGTTGGGGCTGTTGCTCACGGATTTGTCCTCGCGGGCGCGACCATGAAGCGGGGAAAGCCGCTGGTCAACGGGGCCGGACCTAGGCTTCTGCTTCAAATATTAATGTGGCGCCCAGGACGGGCTTTACCGCTGGCGTCAGCGCATTTCCGGCAAAGCGCAAAGCCGCCAGCCGCGCGCCACCGGAGACATCCGGCGCGGGCTGCCCATAGCGGCGCTCGAACGCGGCTGGTGTCGTCATTTCTATCGCCCCACGCGGCAAATCGATCGTGAAGCCGTCGCCGGTATCGCGGCTGCCATCCGCGCCGGTAAAGGCCAGCAGGAAATCGCGATGCCGCTGCGGTTTCTCGGCCACCGCCACGACACCGGCGACAGCGGCGACACCATTGGCGTGCTGCTGGAAAGCCGGGTTCCAGAAATTTTCCGGAAAATGCTGCTGGCAAATGCAAAAGTGAATATCGGGCGCATGCCTGTCGTCGGCGAAGGCGAGCGAGAAGCCGACCTTCACCGCTGTGCCGTCGGGCCGTTTGCCTTCGCGCTCGAAGCGCATGACGTCGGAGCCAGCAATGCCGGCCGCGCGGAAGGCGCGCTCGTCGGCGACGACATCGGTCGATTCGAGAATGAGCAGCGACAGTCCCTCGCTGCGCGTCAGAAAATCGCGGTTGAAAGCGCCGAACAGTTTCGAAAAGCCGTCGTCGCCGAGTTTCTCCGGCTCGGCGACGGTCAGCAATTCGATGAAGAAGCTCGGCAGCTGCACGATATGATTATTTGTGCCCCAGGGATGGCGATTGCGCGCGCCGACCGTGAAGCCGAGACGGCGATAAAGCTCCGCTGCCGCGTCGAGATCGCGCACGGCGTGGACGATGTGATCGAGACCGCGGGGCATGGTGTTCTCGGTGTCATCACCCGCGAAAGCGGACGATCCAGTAGTCACGGTTTATCGAATCTAAAAGATACTTGAGTTTACTGGATGCTCGCCGGTGGCGGGCATGACAAGTCAGTAACTACACCAACCGGCTCTGCTCCACCGCCGCCTCGACGAACGAAGCAAACAGCGGATGCGGCTCGAACGGCCGCGATTTCAGCTCGGGGTGGAACTGCACGCCGATGAACCAGGGATGATCCTCGTATTCGATGATCTCCGGCAGGATGCCGTCCGGCGACATGCCGGAGAAGCGCATGCCGCGCTGTTCGAGCCGCCCCTTGTAGCCGGTGTTGACCTCGTAGCGGTGGCGGTGGCGCTCGGAAATTTCCGTCTTGCCGTAAATTTGCGCGACCCGGCTGCCGCGCGACAGCATCGCCGCATAGGCCCCTAACCGCATGGTGCCGCCGAGATCGCCGCCGGCGGCGCGCCGCTCGAGTTCATTGCCTTTCAGCCATTCGGTCATCAGGCCGACCACCGGCTCCTTGGTGGGGCCGAACTCGGTGGAGTTGGCCTGCTCGATGCCGCACAAATTGCGTGCCGCCTCGATTACCGCCATCTGCATACCGAAGCAGATGCCGAAATAAGGCACGCTGCGTTCGCGCGCGAATTGCGCCGCCTTGATCTTGCCTTCGGTGCCGCGCTGGCCGAAGCCGCCCGGCACCAGTATGCCGTTGACGTGCTCAAGAAACGGCGCCGGGTCCTCGTTCTCGAATACTTCCGACTCGATCCAGTCGAGATTGACTTTCACTTTGTTGGCGATGCCGCCATGCGAGAGCGCCTCGATCAGCGATTTGTAGGCGTCTTTCATGCCGGTGTATTTGCCGACGATGGCGATGGTGACGTCGCCTTCCGGATTGCGCACGCGCTCGTTGATCAGATGCCAGCGCGCCAGATCGGGCGGCGCCTGCGGATCGAGGCCGAACGCCTCGAGCACTTCGCGGTCGAGACCGGCCTCGTGATAGGCTTCCGGTACGGCATAGATGTTGTCGACGTCGCGTGCCTCGATCACCGCGCTTTCGCGCACGTTGCAGAACAGGCCGAGCTTGCGTCGCTCGCCCTGCGGGATCGGGCGGTCGGTGCGGCACAGCAGGATGTCGGGCTGGATGCCGATCGAGCGCAGCTCCTTGACCGAATGCTGCGTCGGCTTGGTCTTCAGTTCGCCGGCGCTGCTGATGAACGGCAGCAGCGTGAGATGGATATAGACGGCGTGGTGGCGCGGCAGGTCGTTGCCCAGTTGGCGGATGGCTTCGAAGAACGGCAGGCCCTCGATATCGCCGACGGTGCCGCCGATCTCGCACAACACGAAATCGAAGCCGTCATTGCCGTCGCGGATGAAATCCTTGATGGCGTTGGTGACGTGCGGGATCACCTGGATGGTGGCGCCAAGATAGTCGCCGCGCCGCTCCTTGGTGAGGATGTCCTGGTAGATGCGGCCGGTGGTGATGTTGTCCTGCTTGGTCGCGGGACGGCCGGTGAAACGCTCGTAATGGCCGAGGTCGAGATCGGTCTCGGCGCCGTCGTCGGTGACGAAGACCTCGCCGTGCTGATACGGCGACATGGTGCCGGGATCGACGTTGAGATAGGGGTCGAGCTTGCGCAGGCGCACCTTGTAGCCGCGTGCCTGCAGCAGCGCGCCGAGCGCCGCCGATGCGAGACCCTTACCCAGTGAGGAGACCACGCCGCCGGTGATGAAGATGTACCGCGCCATGGGGCCTAACCTGTAAGCCCGCCGAATCGATTCGACGAGCGCGAAAAGCGCGTGGCCGCTCTGCGCCTGTGTGTAGATCGAGAAGCGCTCGTATAATCAGAAGCTTGTCTTGTTATTTTCAGGTTCTGACTGAACGGCACCGGCACGATTTTCCACTCCAAACTTGGCCAATCGCATGGCCTTAACGCCGAAGGGCCGGTTTCCCGGCCCCTCGTTGAGTTGTTCACTTCGACTGCGGCACCTGCGGCCCCGAAGGCGCCGCGGGCGCGGTCGGCGCGCCTTGCAATTGGTTGAGCAACCCGCCACTGCCGCCGCCCAGCGGCGCCGGGGCGCCGGGAACCGTGGGCGCGCTCTGGCCACCCGGAATGATCGAGGTTGGCTTGCGATTAGCCCCGGCCAAGATCGAGAGGATGAGGCTGGTGACGAAGAACACCGCGGCCAGGCCCGCGGTGGTTTTGGTGAGTAAGTTGCCCGTCCCACGGCTGGTCATGAAGCCGCCACCGCCGCCTCCGCCGATGCCAAGCCCGCCGCCCTCGGAGCGCTGCAGCAGCACCACGCCGATCAGGGCGAGCACCACCATCAGGTGGATGACAATGATCACATGCTGCATGATACCAAAATCCGTTTCAACCAAGCCGGTCCGGGCTCGCGGCCCGGCGCATGCCGTCATATAGGTATTGGTCGCGGTCTCTACACGATCGTTCGGCCGATTTCCACCCTACCCCTGGCTAGAGATAAACCTTCGCAATTCCGAGGAAATCCTCGGCTTTCAGGCTGGCGCCGCCGACCAGGGCGCCGTTCACATGACTCACGGTCATGAGTTCCTTGGCATTGGAGGGCTTCACCGACCCGCCATAAAGGATGCGAATACCGTCGCCCTCGGCGCCAAAGCGTTCGGTCACCTGCCGGCGGATGAAGGCGTGCACCTCGGCGACATCGGCCGGGGTCGGCGTCAGCCCGGTGCCGATGGCCCAGACCGGCTCATAGGCGACCACCAAATTGGCCGCGGTTGCGTCATCCGGCAGCGAGCCCTTGAGCTGGCGGCCGATCACGGCGAGGGTCTGCCCGGCTTCGCGCTCGCCACGCAATTCGCCGACGCAGACAATGGCGGTCAGTCCCGCCCGCAGCGCGGCCAAGGCCTTGGCGCGCACCTGCGCATCGGTCTCATGATGGTCGGTACGCCGCTCGGAGTGGCCGACAATCACGGCACGAGCGCCGGCATCGGCCAGCATTTCGGCGGCGATATCGCCGGTATGGGCGCCGGAGGGGTCGGCGTGGCAGTCCTGCCCGCCGATGGTCAGGGCCGAGCCGCGCGCGGCCTGCGCAAAACCGGCAATCAACGTGGCCGGCGGACATACCATCAACTCGGCCTTGCCGTTCAGCGAAGCCGCGCCGGCCGCCATCTTTGCCAGTTCGGCGGCCGAACCGGCGAGCCCGTTCATCTTCCAGTTGCCCGCCACCAGCGGCATTACGCTATTTGCCATTTTAGCGTCCTTTTCCGCGTGCGGTTACCAGACTGGCAAGCGCCGCGCCAGGGCCCAGGTCAAAGGCCGATCCTTCTTGAGTTGCAGGGAGTTGGGCCGCTCCCTATAAGGGCGCGGCCACCCTTCATTGCGACTTTACAGCCACCCGGGAAGAACGCAGCCCATGCTCCGCGGCATTCACAAAGCCACCTCGAACTGGCTCGGCAAAGCCATCTTGACGGTCATCATGGGCCTCCTGGTCGTCAGCTTCGCGATATGGGGCATCGGCGACATTTTCCGCGGTTTCGGGCGCAACGAGGTGGCCAAGATCGGCCGTACCGAAATTTCCATCGAGCAGTTCCGCCAGTACTATACCGACCGCCTGCAACAGGTCGGACGCCAGCTCGGGCGGGCGATCACGCCCGACCAGGCGCGCGGGCTCGGCCTCGACCGGCAACTGCTCAGCCAGCTCGTCGCCGAGACAACGCTCGACGAGTTTTCGCGCCAGCTGCGTCTGGGCCTTTCCGACGCCGAGATCTCGCGGCGCATCACCAGCGATCCGAGTTTCCGCGGCGCCAACGGCCAGTTCGACCGCACGCGCTTCGAGCAGCTCATCCGCAATGCCGGCTTCACCGAACCTCGCTTCGTCGACCAGCAGCGGCGCGATACTTTGCGCCGACAGATCGTGCAAAGCATCATCGGCGACGTAAAAGTGCCCGCCATCGCGCTGTCATCGATCAATCAATACCAGAACGAGAAACGCGGCATCGAATACCTGACGCTGACGACGGCACAGGCCGGCGATATTCCGGCGGCGACCCCGGAAGCGCTGAAAAAATATTTCGACGAGCGCAAGGTTTTGTTCCGCGCGCCGGAATATCGCAAGGTCACGCTGATGTCGCTGACGCCGGCCGACATCGCCAAGCCCGATGCGGTCACCGACGCCGAAGCCAAGAGCTACTTCGATCAGTACAAGAACAAGTACGGCACGCCGGAGCGGCGCGCGCTGCGCCAGATCGTATTCCCGAAAGCGGAAGACGCGGCCGCCGCGAAGGAGCGCATCGACAAAGGCACAAGCTTCGCCGATATCGCCAAGGAACGCGGCTTGAAGGATGTCGACATCGATCTCGGCACGGTCGCGAAATCGGACGTCATCGATCCGGCGGTTGCCGACGCCGCTTTCGCGCTCAAGGCGGACGAGGTCAGCGCGCCGATCAAAGGCGGCTTCGGAACCGTGCTGGTGCAGGTGGGCAAGATCGAGCCGGGCTCGCAGAAGACCTTTGAGGATGTCGCCAGCCAGATCAAACGCGAGATCGCCGAGAACCGCGCCCGCAACGATCTCAACGGTTTGCGCGACAAGATCGAGGACGAACGCGCCGCCGGCTCCACTTTGGCCGAAACCGCCAAGAAGCTCGGGCTC
>JACQDO010000354.1 GCA_016201085.1 Hyphomicrobiales bacterium
ACCGGCGCGTCGAGCAGGGCCTTGCTGCGTCCGGCTTTGCTCACCGGTGGGTGGTGGATCAGCAGCACGCGGAACAGCTTTTCAGTTTTGAGCTGGTTGAGCGTTTCCGCCAGGCCGGCGAGCTGCAAAGTACCGAGCCAGCCGTTGGCCAGGAACGGCGCGGTCGGCACGCCGGTGGTGATGCCGATCAGCGCCAGCGGTCCGCGCCGGCGCAGAAACGGAAATCCGGCGATGCCGTCATCGTCGCTCATCTGCGCGCCCCACTGGCGCGCGGCGTAATTGGCGGCTTCCTGCACATAAACGTCGTGATTGCCGGGAACGAAGGTGACGTCCTTCGCGGTCCCGAGACTTTCCAGCCAGTCGCGCCCGCGCGTGAATTCGGCCGGCAACGCGATATTGGCGATGTCGCCGGTGACCGCGATGTGGTCGGGCGCGTGCCGCTGCACATCGGCGACGAGCTTGGCCAGCACGTCCGGGTCGTGGATGAAGCGGCGCCGGCGCTGCCAGTTGATGTAGCCGGTGACGCGCTTGGATAGCAGTTCGCTCCAGTGCGGCTTGGGCAGCGGCGCCAGATGCGGGTCGGACAGGTGGGCGAGGGTGAACATGGCCACCGGCCTAACCCGCTACGAACTCCCGATCAATATCCCGGCCAGGAACACCAGTACGCCGCCGACCACGATCTGGAACGTTGCCTGAAGGAACGGCGTGTCCATGTAGCGGTAGCGGATATAGGAAATGGCCGCGAGTTCGGCCGCCACCACAAGGACCGCGACGACGGTCGCGGTCCAGAAATCGGGAATGAGATAGGGCAGCGTGTGGCCGAGCCCGCCGATCATGGTCATCACGCCGCACACCGTGCCGCGCAGCCAGGGCGTGCCGCGGCCGCTGAGCGAGCCGTCGTCGGACAGCGCCTCGGCGAAGCCCATGGAAATACCGGCGCCGACCGACGCCGCCATGCCGACCAGGAAGGTCTCCCAGGTATGGTGGGTGGCGAAGGCCGCCGCGAACAGGGGTGCCAGCGTCGACACCGAGCCGTCCATCAGGCCGACCAGCCCCGGCTGCACGAATTGCAGCACGAATACGCGCCGCGCGGTTTCATCCTCGCTGGCGCGCGCCTCGGGGGTCAGCAGGCGTTCGTCGAGCCGGTTGGCGATGCCCTCGTGCTTGTCCTCGGCTTCGGCGAGATCGATCAGCAATTGGCGCACGGACGCGTCGCGGCTGGTTTCCGCCGCCTTGCGATAGAAGCGCGCGGTCTCGAATTCCATCTCGGCGGCATATTTGCGCACCTCGTCGAGGCCGAGCGGGCGCACCAGCCAGAGCGGCTTGTGGCGGATGAAGCCTTTCACGTCCTGGCGCCGGATCAGCGGCAGGTATTCGCCGAATTTCGTCTTGTACAGCTCGAACAGCCGGTTGCGGTGGCGGACTTCCTCCTCTGCCATCAGTTCGAACATCTTGGCGGAGGAGGGGTACTGCTCGCGCAAGCCTTCGGCGAAACCGCGATAGATGCGGCTGTCCTCCTCCTCGTTGGTGATGGCCAGCGCCAGTACTTCCCGCTCGCTCAGGTCGGAAAATCGTTTCACGTCGGGAAGTCCCCTTGATCGCAGGCTCGGCTGCCGTCCTATAGTAAACCACGGCCGCAGGCGAAAGGGTCCGTTTTGACATCTTTGCGCCAGGCCGCCGGTAACATTTCGCTTACATCTGGAGTGCCAGACAAGGAGCCATGCCTTTGCACCCGCTGCGCCGCGCGGTCGAGCCGATGATCCGGCCGCTGATGCATTTGTACTGGCGCTTTTCGCGTCCGGCGACCTTGGGCGCCCGCGCCATGGTGATCGACGGCGACGGCCGCGTCTTCCTGATCAAGCACTCCTACGTGGACGGCTGGCATCTGCCGGGCGGCGGCGTGGAGACCGGCGAAACGCTGCTCACGGCGCTGGCGCGCGAGCTGGCCGAGGAGGGCAATATTTCAATGACGGCTCCGCCGGTGCTGCACGGGATGTTCTTCAACGGCCGGGTGTCGCGCCGCGACCACGTGGCGCTCTACATCGTGCGCGACTTCCGCCAGGACGGGCAGCCGGTGCCAAATCGCGAGATCGTCGCGCACGGCTTCTTTGCGCGCGATGCGCTGCCGGCGGATACCGGGCGCGCCACCCGCGCGCGCATCGCCGAAGTGTTCGACGGCGCGCCGGTCGGCGAGTTGTGGTGATGGGAGAGCGACCATGCCGCTCAAGGATTGGCTGCCCGCCGCCGTGCGTCGCGCCGGCGTCGACCATAGGCTACCCGAACCTTGCCCGATCATGCGGCGCTGCAAAATCAAGCTGCGGCCCCACCGGCACGATGCCGGTCGGGTTCACGTGCCGCTGGCTGCCGTAATAATGCCGCTTGATCTGCGCCAGGCTGACGGTCTCGGCCACGCCCGGCACCTGATACAGATCGCGCACATAATTCGACAAATTGGGATACTCATAGATGTGCCGCCAGTTGCACTTGAAGTGCGAATAATAGACCGCGTCGAAACGGATCAGCGTGCAGAACAGCCGCCAGTCGGCCTCGGTGATGGCGTTGCCGACGAGATAGCGAGCTTGCGATAGCCGCTGCTCGATGTCGTCGAGCGTGTCGAACACGCCGCGGAACGCCTGCTCGTAGGCGGCCTGTGACGCGGCGAAGCCGGCGCGATAAACGCCGTTGTTGATGTTCGGATAAACGAGATCGTTGATCCTGTCGATCTCGCCGCGCAACGCGGCCGGATAATAATCGGTGTGGATGTTGGTGAAGGCGTCGAACGCCGAATTCAGCATACGGATGATTTCGGGCGACTCGTTGTTGACGATTGTTCGGCGTTGCTTGTCCCACAGCACCGGCACGCTGACGCGGCCGGTATAGCGCGCATCGGCCAGCAGGTAGATTTCGCTGAGCTTGCTCTTGCCGTTGATTTGGTCGCCGCTCGAGCCTTCGTCCTTGTTGAAGGTCCAGCCGTCCTTGAGCATGTCGGGCGAGACGGTCGACATCGAGATGACGTTCTCGAGGCCCTTGAGCTTGCGAAAGATGACGGTGCGATGCGCCCATGGGCATGACAGCGAAACGTACAGGTGATAGCGGCCGGCCGCGGCGGCAAAGCCGCCTTCGCCGGAGGGGCCGGCGCCGCCGTCAGGGGTGACCCAATTGCGGAAGCGGGTCACCGGCCGGATGAATTGGCCGTCCTTGGTGCGATCGCCGTCTTGCTGCCATACGCCGTCAACTAGTTGTCCCATCGGCTAAATCCTCCGCTTGCTCATTTATTTAGGTGGTTGCGCCATAAAACACCACGAGACTATCGAGATGATACCGGTGGTTGCTATAAGAAGAAATACAGTCTCGGACTGTGTGGCCGGCAAGGCGTCCGGGTCCAAAATGTGCGCTTAAATAATAGGAGCACTCTGATGCTCGACGTTATTAAAGCCATCTTAGACGCCTTGAAACTTGTGCCGTTATCAGAAATTTCCAGCCGCCATCGAGAAGAAAAAGTAGCAGTCATTGGGCTACAGCTGTTTGACCTATATTCAAACGCAGTTCAAATTGCAGAAAATGGAACGCGCATAATCGAGGGTTTGGATTATCTTGTCCGTCGTCATAAGTACTTTTTTGAAAGTAATGCTTCCGACAGCACCATAAAGGCCGCATTCAGGTTGCGCCCGCTACTTGAACGTCAATTGCGCTGCGTCAGAGATTTCTTATCATTAGCGGGTCGATTGAATGAGTTTGCAAACATCGTTGACCAATCGTCAGATCGTCAATTTGACACGATGCACAAAGCAATTGTGGAGAAGACTTTATGGCTCTGGCTTCTTGATATGGAAGAAGACATAAAGATTGATTTTAAAGTCGGCCATGTTGTTATGGGTCGTCCATTTGGCTACATAAGCGCAGAGCTCGACCAATGGATCCATTTGCATAATTCGAATCCAAACAGAATTGCCGACAGCGAAGACGTATTTGTAGAGATCAATTACTCAGATATTTATCCCAGCGTAGCCAAAATTCTTAACTCGATTCGCGCCGGTGTCACCAATGCGGTTCCTTGGGATCGAGACACAAACAGCCTAATTGAAGGCTATCTGGCTTCAGGAGTGCCGAAAAGGCGACTCGAAATGATCGGGGATGCAGCTCGTTCTTTCAAAGATAGCATCCAAAAGAATTTTAAGCTCGACGAGATCTTACTTGCAGCGGAAAAGAGACATCGTGCGCGGCAAATATGAGCGCGGGTTGACTGCCATATCATGATATAGTGATTGCTAGTCAATTGAACGGATCGTTGGGTAGCTCGCTGGCGATGGACCTCAATCGCCCCAAATGCTAAGCGGCTCGCGGAATGGGGCAGTTGGGGCACATGAGCGAACTTAACGTAACGATATTGCCGGAGACCGCCGACGATGCCGAGGCGGTCGAGCGGCTGCACGAGCGCACCTTCGGCCCCGGCCGCTTCGCGCGCACGGCCTTCCGCATCCGCGAGGGCCGCGCCCACTTGCCCGAATTATCCTTCACCGCCCGCATCGGCACGCTGCTGGTCGGCTCGCTGTGGATGACGCCGATCTGCATCGGCGAGACGCCGGCGCTGCTCTTGGGCCCGGTCACGGTGGAGCCGCCGTTCCGCGAACGCGGGGTAGGCTCCGCGCTGATCAAGCGCGCGCTCAAAGACGCCGGCGACAAGGGGTACAGACTGGCGGTGCTGGTGGGCGACGAGCCGTTCTACGGCAAGCTTGGCTTCAAGCGCATCCCCAAGGGCCAGGTGAAGATGCCCGGTCCGGTCGACCCGGCCCGCCTGCTGGTGGCGGAGCTTGCGCCCGGCGCGTTCGAGGGTGTCAAAGGCCTGATCCGGCCGGATTGGGAAGTCTGATCCCTTCCGCTTTGCCGACGCGCTTCATTGCGTCCGCGCCGGCAGCAGCTCCGGACGATACTCGAAGTGCATGGTGTCGTAGTGATACCAATAGCCGCCCCAGATGAAGCCGTGGCGTTCGAAGATGCGCACGATCTCCATGGGCACGCGGTTTCTCCATTGCGGATTTTTCTCGCGTCCCAGCGAACGGCGCCAGTAGTCGCCAAATTTGTCGTTGATGTCGATGGCCGCGCCGTAG
>JACQDO010000031.1 GCA_016201085.1 Hyphomicrobiales bacterium
AGCTCGTCGCCGACGTATTCGGCGACAGCGGCTCTCCTGTGCTGTTGCTGCATGGCGGCGGCCAGACCCGCCACGCCTGGACCAAAACCGCGGAAGAAATCGCGCGCAAGGGTCATACAGCCTATGCGCTCGATCAACGGGGCCACGGCGACTCCGAATGGCTGGCGAACGGCGCCTACGAATTTTCGGATTTTGCCGCGGACGCCAAGGCCGTCGCGGCCGAACTGACCCGCCGTTCGGGAGAAAAGCCGATAGCCATTGGCGCTTCGCTCGGCGGCATTGCTTCGCTGCTTGCCGAGGGCCAATCCGAACGCGACAAAGGCGCCAAGGTCTTCTCCGCGCTGGTGCTGGTCGACATCACACCGCGCGTGGACATGAGCGGCGTTGCCAAGGTTCTCGGCTTCATGCGCTCGAACGCCAAGGAAGGCTTCGGCTCGGTCGCCGAAGCCGCGCAGGTGGTCGCCGAGTATCTGCCGCAGCGGCCGCGTCCGAAGAGCAATGAGGGGCTGAAGAAAAATCTCCGCCTGTCGCCCGACGGCCGCTGGCGTTGGCACTGGGATCCGCGTTTTCTCGACGGCCCACGCGCGGCCGGCAAAGATCGCCGCGCCATCGAAGCGGCCTTGACCGATGCCGCGCGCAGGATCGATATCCCGGCTCTGCTGGTGCGCGGCGCCTCTTCCGAACTGGTGAAAGAGGCGCATGCCAAGGAATTTCTCGAGCTGGTGCCGCACGCCGAATATGTCGATGTCGGCGGCGCGCGGCATATGGTGGCGGGCGATCGTAACGATCACTTCTCGGCCGCCGTCATGTCATTTATCGAGCGCCGGATGATGACGCAGTGAGTTGAAGCTGCGAAGGGCAGGGCAGGGCAGGGCTTTCCGGCGCCTTCCCCGTCGCGCGGGCAAGGCCATCGCACGCGGCTTAATGGCTAGAACGGCGAGGGCCGGTTGGATCGGTGGCTTCGCTCTTTTCGAGCAACAAGCTGCCCAAATTTGCCATCACATCGGCCATCAGCATGGACTGTTCATCCGCGGGCGCCATCAATATCAGGTCGGCCAGCACCTCGGTTACCTTTGCCGCGATTTCCGCCAGATTAGCCGATGGACTTTGTAAGTGACTCTCCAGCATCTCATGGATGTCGCAGTGCAGACAGTCGGACATGTGAACTCCTTTGACCCGGCTATCTTGCGCTATCTTTCTCGCCGGTCAACTCGCTCGCGGTTCCGTTTCGGCTAATAACGTCCGAGCGCGGTGCGCAATCTTGGCTTGCTTTGGATCGAGGTTGTTCGCCGATTGGCAATCCGATAAAACCGAATACGAGCGCGGACGCGTCAGCGTAGCGGACAAGGGCGGTACATTAAGATGACAAAGCTCAGAATCACGGCCGGGCCATTTACCTTCGACGCGCGCTTTGAAAGCACGGCGGCGCCAAAGACCTGTGAAATCTTTCGCCGGTTATTGCCGTACGAAAACAAAGTTATTCATGTGCGCTGGAGCGGCGAGGCGGTCTGGATACCGCTTGGGGATCTCGATTTGGGTCTGACGCTTGAAAACCACACCAGCTATCCCGCGCCCGGGCAGATTATCGTTTATCCGGGAGGACTGAGCGAATGTGAAATCCTGCTCGCCTATGGCGCGGTGCATTTTGCCAGCAAGGTAGGCCAGCTCGCCGGCAATCATTTCATCACAATAACGTCCAACCTGGACAGACTGTACGAGCTCGGGCGCATGGTGTTGTGGCAAGGTGCGCAGACGGTCCGCATTGAAGCTGCTCAATGAAAGGACCGTAATCGCCAATTTCCGGTCGAGGCTATTTGAGTTTGAAATTGCGCAGGAACTCAAGAAGGATGCGGACGCAGATGTCCGCATCCTGAAGAGAAATCGCTTCCTTTGGATTATGGCTGATCCCGCCGGCGCAACGCACGAACAGCATGCCGACGGGACAGAGCCTGGCGATCGCCATGGCATCGTGGCCGGCGCCAGACGGCAGCAGATGCGGCGCCAATCCAAAATGCTGAACCGCCTGCGTCAGGGTATCGATCATCACCGGCGCGCAAGCGGTCGCCGGCGCCTCATGCATGGTGGAGATGGATAGTTCAACGCGCCGTGCGGCGGCAATCTTGCGGATCGAACGCACGATCTCTTCGGTCGCGGCGTCGCGCTGCTTATCTTCGGGCGACCTGATGTCGATCGTGAACCGAACGTTGCCCGGAATGACGTTCACCGCGCCTGGGGACACCTCCATGCGCCCGACCGTCGCCAATACATCCGGCGATGAATTCGCGGCGCGCTCGACAGCGAGCGCCATCTCCGCCGCCGCGGCGAGCGCGTCACGCCGAAGCCGCATGGGGACAGTGCCCGCGTGACCTGCCTCCCCAATGACCTCCACCGCCAGCCGCCGCACGCCGTTGATGGCGGTCACCACCCCAACCGGCAGGTCGGCGGCTTCGAGCACCGGCCCCTGTTCGATGTGGACCTCGATATAAGCAAGGACCTGCTCGCGCGATCTTGCGATAGTCGCGATTGCGGCGGGGTCGCAACCAAAAGCGGTCAGCGCATTGCGCAGGCTGACGCCATCGGCATCGCATAGATCGAGGACGGCTGGGTCGAACTGTCCGGCCAAGGCGCGCGAGGAGGTGAGCGTCGTCGGAAAGCGCACGCCTTCCTCATCGCCGAAGGCAACCACCTCGATGGCGAAGGGCAAATTCTCGCCGCACTTCGCCAGTTCCTCGACCGCAACCAGGCCAGCGATCACACCAAGCGCGCCGTCGTAACGGCCGGCGTCGCGTACGGTATCGATATGCGAACCTATCAGCAGCGCCGGCGCGCCGGGGCTCGCGCTCTCATAGCGGCCTAGGACCGTTCCCAGCGCATCGATTGAAACCGTGAGACCGGCCTCGCGCATCCAGCCGGCAAGTTCCTCGGCAGCGGCTTTGTGAGCTGCCGATAAATAGAGCCGCGTCAATTTGCCCGGCTCGTCGGAATGTTGTGCCAGCGCATCGAGGCGCGCCATCGCACGACGTCCGAGGCGATCGTCGCTCACGTGCCACCCTTTCGTGCCGGATGTTCGGCATGCCAATGGCGTGCAATTTCGACGCGGCGCGGGATCCATACTTTCTCGTGACCGAGCACATAATCGAGGAAGCGGGCCAGCGATGCTGCCCGACCGGGGCGGCCGACAAGCCGGCAATGCATGCCGACGGACATCATGCGCGGGCGCTCGGCGCCCTCCGCATAGAGGATGTCGAAACTATCTTTGAGATAGTTGAAGAATTGCTCGCCGCTATTGAAACCCTGCGCGGTGGCGAAACGCATGTCGTTGGCATCGAGCGAGTATGGAATGATGAGATGGAAACCGCGCGGGCCTTCGACCCAATAGGGCAAATCGTCGGCATAGCTGTCGGATGAGTAAAGAAACTCGCCGTGCTCCATGACAAGACTAAGCGTGTGCTGCGAAGTCCGCCCGGTGTACCAGCCGAAGGGCGGTTCGCCGGTCACTTCCGTGTGGATGCGGATGGCCTCCAGCATGTGCTGGCGTTCGGCGTCGCGGGTAAAGTCCTTGTAGTCGATCCATTTTAGTCCGTGGCTGGCAATCTCCCATCCGGCCTCCTTCATGGCGGCAACCTGCTCGGGGCCGCGCATGAGCGCCGTGGCAACGCCGTAAACGGTGAGCGGGCATTTTCGCTCGGAGAACAATCTCCATATCCGCCAAAATCCCGCGCGCGCGCCATATTCGTATATCGATTCCATGCTCATGTGGCGCTGCCCCATCCAAGGCTGCGCGCCGATAATCTCCGATAAAAATGACTCCGAAGCGGAATCTCCATGCAGAACGCAGTTCTCTCCGCCCTCTTCGTAATTGAGCACGAACTGCACCGCGATCCGTGCATCGCCCGGCCAGCGCGCATGCGGCGGCGTTCGTCCATAGCCTTTCAGATCGCGGGGGTAGGAGATGGTAGGGGGCATCAATCGGCTCCATTCAGGATGCCAGTAGATCACACCATCAGAGGCGCCACAAAATTCAAAATTGAAATGTAACCCCCGGTTCTGAAGCAACTATTCGTTCCGGACCGTCGCATCGCGCATGATTTCGCGCTACCGGGCGGCGCGATTCTTGTCTACAACCGGCAAAGCCATGGAGGCCGTATGCGACCCGGTCTGGAACAGGTCAATTCGGCAGACAGGAGCGCGTTCATCGCCCTGTTAGGCGGTGTGTTCGAGAATTCTCCCTGGATCGCCGAAACCGTCTTTGCGTGTCGGCCATTTCGCAGCATCGAAGAATTGCATGGCGCGATGATGCGTTGCGTGCGCGAGGCGCCGCATTCTCGGCAAATCGCGCTGATCCGCGCCCATCCCGAGCTTGCCGGCCAGGAGGCGGCCGAGGGTGCCTTGACATCGGACTCAACGAGCGAACAAAATCGTCTCGGCTTTTTGGCATTGAGCCGCAGCGAACTCGACGAGATCGGCGAACTCAATCGCCGTTACCGCGATAAATTCGGATTTTCCTGCATTGTCGCGCTACGCCTACATGAAACGCGAGAAAGCGTCCTGGCAGAGATGAAACGGCGCATCGGCAACACCGCCGAAACCGAGTTTGCCAATGCCTTACAGCGGATCGGCCATATTACACGCGGGCGACTAGCTAAAATAATGAATGAGACTTGAGATGGGCAAGCTTACCACCCACGCTCTCGACACGTCGCGCGGACAGCCCGCCGTCGGAATGAAAATCGATCTCTTCCGATTTGAGAGTTCGGGCTGGCGGCGCTTGAAAACCGTTATGACGAATTCTGATGGACGTGTAAGCGAACCGCTGCTGGCCGGTGCTGACCTCGTCGCGGGCCGCTACCGGCTCGAGTTCCACGTCGGCGCTTATTTCCGTTCGACGGGTGTCGATCTGCCCAATCCCCCGTTCCTGGAAGAAGTGCCGATCCAGATCGGCATCGCCGACCCCAGCTTGCATTACCACGTGCCGTTACTTTGCACGCCATGGAGCTACGCGACGTATCGGGGAAGTTGAGGCAAGAGCTTAGAGTCCGTTTGAGAATACGGCCGGCGTCTTCTTACCCT
>JACQDO010000355.1 GCA_016201085.1 Hyphomicrobiales bacterium
GACCAACTTCAACGCGCCCGAGCCGGTGACGCGCGCCGCCGTGCTTTACGTTTTCCGCGTGATGGTCGACGACGACATCCCGATGAACGCCGGCTGCCTGCGCCCGATCAATATCGTGATCCCGCCCAAGTCGATGCTGACGCCGGAATATCCGGCCGCCGTGGTGGCCGGCAATGTCGAGACCTCGCAGGCGGTGACCAACTGCCTGTTCGGCGCATTGGGCGCGCTGGCCGCCGCGCAGGGCACCATGAACAATCTCAATTTCGGCAACGCCAAGTATCAGTACTACGAGACCATCTGCTCCGGCTCGCCGGCCGGTCCCGGTTTTCCCGGCACCGACGCTGTGCACACGCACATGACCAACACGCGGCTGACCGATCCGGAGGTGCTGGAATTCCGCTATCCGGTGGTGC
This sequence comes from Hyphomicrobiales bacterium, assembly GCA_016201085.1. Taxonomy (GTDB): domain Bacteria; phylum Pseudomonadota; class Alphaproteobacteria; order Rhizobiales; family Xanthobacteraceae; genus Pseudolabrys. The sequence goes on from JACQDO010000355.1 coordinate 414, forward strand.
TGGAGGATTTCCATATTCGCACCGGCTCCGGCGGCAAGGGTCAATGGAAGGCCGGCGACGGCATCCGCCGCACCATCCGTTTCCTGGAGAAGATGGAGTGCACGATTTTGTCCGGTCACCGCCGGGTGCGGCCCTTCGGCTTGGCGGGCGGCGAGCCGGGTCAGGTCGGCGAGAACTGGGCGCGCCGCCAGGACGGCACGATGGAAAAGCTCAAAGGCTGCGACGAGACCGCGATCGATGCCAACGAGGCGGTCATCATCCAGACGCCGACCGCGGGGGGATATGGCAAAGCGGAATAACCGCCGTTGCAATTTTATTTTGCGGCAGCGCTCATAATGACTAGTTGCATGAAATAAATTGCTCTATTGTTGCGTGAGAAGACGATTGGTCGGGGGGATGGCCATGAAGAAGGTCGTCAGCAGGCGTAAAGCGGCCAGCCATAAAGCTGCGAAATCTAAGCCGACAAGAACAAAGGCATCGAAGAAGAAAGCGCGCAAACTCACCGCCAAAAAATCGCCCGCAAAAAAGAAAAAACGCCGGCGTTTTGGCCAAGGGTTTGAACCTGGATTTGGCGGCGGCGGGGTGGTGCTGCTGAAAGCCGCGAGCCGCTTCCCGAAAGACTTCGACATCGGCCGGGGAAACGGCGGCGTCGTTGCCCCTAAGAAACCCGCCGGCCACAAAATATAGCCGCACTCGTTAGCCAACGAAGCCCGACACCATGGCTGAAAGCGCCGAAGCAAAGTCGGATAAATACGCAACGCGCTTGACGCTGGCGGTCGAGCATTTGCGCGGCAACGTCAAGTGGACATTAGTCGCCTTCGGCGCCATCGGCACGACGCTGCTGGCCGGATCGCAGCTATCCAATCTCGGCAAGTTTAATTACGACGAACCGCGGCTATGGCTGGCGTTGCTCTGCGCAATGTTGGCGCTGGGCGCGGCAGCCTACGCGGTCCGCTCGGCATCGGCGGTCGCCTATAGCGGCTACACGGAGCTCTATAGTCTCCAACAGAGCGACATCGAATACATCGAACACAACAATGCTCTGTTGGAGGGTTTCGCCAATGTCGATGCGCTCAAGCGCGAATATGAAAAGGCTATCAAGACAAGACACCGCAATCTCATGAACCCGAATTCGGAGCCGGGCGCCCTCGCTGACGATAAGATCTGGTACTTCTACCTGGACGGCCTGGTCGACAAGGTCCTGTCCTATATCCGCTACAACAGAATCCAGCAGCAAGTGGACCGCTCACGGACCGAACTTGCCGCCGCCAGCATCGTCGCCGCGATCGGGCTGGTCGGCTTCGCCTGGGCGGCCAATCCCTCGGCCGAACACGCGACCGTCGTACTCAAGGCGCCGCCTTCGGAAGCGCGATTGGCGCTGACCAGCGCCGGCAAGACTACGCTGGCGCCCGTACTGGGCGCGCCCTGTGTCGCGCTCGATCGGATCGAGGTCATCGTGTTGAGTGTGACAACTGCGGGCTCGGAAGTCATCACCGCCAAGACGAAGGATTGTCCGGTCGCGCGTTTCACATTGACCGATGCCCTGGGCAAGCTCGCGGCCACGTCGCCCTAGCGAAACACAACCGCGAGCGTATATGGCAGGCCCTCGCTCGGCAGCAGCCGCGGCGCGCTGAAGTTGCGGAAGTGTAGATAGTTTTTAATTACGCGCGATGATCTCGCGCTCGCCGCGATGGACCGGCGTTGCGTCGCTGAGCCTGCCCATGCGGCGGCGCAGCGGCAGCGAGGGCCGCCTCCGCTTGAGCGCGCTGCGGCGCCGCCGGCGCGGGCGCACCGGCTCGATGCGCACGCCGCCCAGGCGGGCGAACGGCTCGCGCAAGCGGCCGTCTTCTTCGACTAAAAGAGGGAGCCCCAGCACATTGCCCCAGCTGCGCCATTCGGCGAAGGCCTCGTCGGCTTCGCGCGAGACGAACAGCGGCAGCGCCAGCCCGGGATCCTTGTGTTCGAGCACGACGGCGACGGTGGCATCGCCCTCGCCCAGGGCGACGCGGATCGCCACACCGCGGAAGGCGGATACCGGCAGATTAAGCGCCATGCGCATGCCGGAAAGCGAGCGCCGCACCACCACGCGCTCGCGCGTGAGCTCGACGTCGCGCACCCGCTCGTCGGCCGCCTCATCGCGGGCCAGAAAACGCACGGGTAGGCTGAACGGGTCGAGCCGCGCTGAGCGGCCCGACCCGGCGGGGCATCCGCCAGTTCGCATTTGACGCCTCGAAACTCCCAACGCCTGGCTTATGGGGCCCGGTCGTTGCGAGGATCATGGCAGAAAGGCGTCGGAATCCGCTTAATGTTCGCGGTTAACCAGTCGTAATGCCGCCTCCCTTCGCGCTGCATGATTGACGGCGCGTTGCAAAGCATGATTGACGAGGTGTTGCCGCCTCTGCGCAAATTGTTCGGATCGGCGGTTGTACCGAACCGCCACCAACGCCATTTGAAAGATCGACATGCTCGCACCCGCCGCCTCGCTGTTCGACCAGTCCGCCCTCACCGACCGCGCCGAGCGGCTGGTCAAGGCGGCGCTCAGCCAAGGCGCCGACGCCGCCGACGCGGTGGCGCTGCGCTCGCTGTCGCTGTCGATCGAGGTGCGCGACGGCGCGGTGGAGGAATCCGAAAGCGCGGAAGGCGACGATCTCGGCCTGCGCGTGCTGGTCGGCCGCCGCCAGGCGGTGGTCTCGACCAACGATCTCACCGGCGACGCCAGCGGGCAGCTTGCCGAGCGCGCGGTGGCGATGGCGCGCGCCGCGCCGGAGGACAAATATGCCGGCCTCGCCGACGCCAGCCTGCTGGCGCGCGACATCCCCGATCTCGATTTGATCGACCGCGCGCTGCCCACGGTGCTCGAACTCGAAGCCATGGCGCGCGCCGCCGAGCAGGCCGGCCTTGCGGTCAAAGGCGTGTCGAAGTCGGGTGGCGCCTCGGCTTCGGCCGGCATCGGCGGCATGGTGCTGGTGACCAGCCACGGCTTTCGCGGCGCCTATCTCGGCTCCAGCCATGGCCTGTCGATGACCGCCATCGCCGGCGAAGGCACCGGCATGGAGCGCGACTACGACTACTCCTCGGTCCGCCATGCCTCCGATCTGGAAAGCGCGGAGAAGATCGGCCGCAGCGCCGGCGAGCGCGCCATCGAGCGGCTCAACCCGCGCAAGGTGTCGACCCGCAAGGTGCCGGTGGTATTCGATCCGCGCATCGCCGGATCATTGGTCTCGCATCTCGCCGGCGCCGCCAACGGCACCTCGGTCGCGCGCAAGACCAGCTTCCTGCGCGACAAGATGGGCGCCAAGCTGTTCGCCGACGGCATCCACATCATCGACGATCCGTTGCGCAAGCGCGGCCTGCGCTCGCGCCCGTTCGACGGCGAGGGCGTGGCCGGGCGCAAACTGGCGCTGGTCGAAGACGGCGTGCTGCGTTCGTGGATTCTCGATTGCGCCACCGCGCGCGAACTGGGGCTCGTCACCACCGGACACGCGCAGCGCGGCGTCTCTTCGTCGCCGTCGCCGGGGCCGAGCAATCTGCATCTGGCAGCCGGTCGCCTGAGTCCGGAGGAATTGATCGCCGACATCAAAGACGGTTTCTACGTCACCGACCTGATCGGTATGGGCGTCAACATGGTGACCGGCGACTACAGCCGCGGCGCCTCCGGCTTCTGGATCGAGAACGGTAAGCGAACTTATGCGGTGAGCGAGGTCACCATCGCCGGCCATCTCACCGACATCTTCCGCCGGCTTACGCCGGCCAGCGACCTCGAATTCCGTTACGGCACCAATGCGCCGACCGTGCGGCTGGAGGGCCTCACCGTTGCCGGGCAATGACGCTAGCGCCCTGCGCGCGCCGCTCGAAGCCGTGATGCGCGAGGCCGGCGAGCTGGCGCGCCACACCTCGCGCGGCCCGTTCAAACGCTGGACCAAGGGCCACGACAATTCGCCGGTGAGCGACGGCGACATCGCGGTCAACGCGCTGCTGCACGCGCGGCTCGGCCAGTTGATGCCCGCCGCCGGCTGGCTGTCGGAGGAGAGCAAGGATCATCTGCCCGACCGCGCGGCGCCGACCTCCTGGATCGTCGATCCGATCGACGGCACCCGCGCCTATATCTCCGGCCGCACCGACTGGACGATTTCGGTGGCGCTGGTGCAAGACGGCCGCCCGCGGCTGGCGGCACTTTACGCGCCGGCGACCGAGGAGATGTTCCTCGCCGTGCGCGGCGCCGGCGCCACGCGCAACGGCATCGCCATCGTGGCGAACGGCGGCGGAATGCTGGAAGGCGCCACCCTCGCCGGTCCCAAACGCTATCTCGACCGGCTCGTGGGCCTGGTTCCCGACATCCTGGCGCAGCCCAAGGTGCATTCTCTGGCGCTGCGGCTCACGCGCGTCGCGCACGGCGCGCTCGACGCCGCCTTCGCCTCGCCCGGCAGCCATGACTGGGACCTTGCGGCAGCCGACCTTTTGGTGCACGAAGCCGGCGGCGCGCTGACCGATCTCGCGGGTGAGCCGCTCTGCTATAATCGCCCGCATGTCGTGCATGGCGCGCTGATTGCCGCCGGGCCCGCCCGCCA
>JACQDO010000344.1 GCA_016201085.1 Hyphomicrobiales bacterium
ACTGTGCTCGGCCAGGACATCGAAGTTACGGTCAAGCCGGCCGCGCGACGCAAGGCGGGTGAGATGTCGGTGGTGGTGCAGGGGGCGTAGAATTATAGGGCGGGTTAGCCAAAGGCGTAATTCGCCGTGTTGGGATAAATAATGAATTGGCGGATTACACTGCACTCATCCGCACTACGGGCTACTGATGGAAATTGATCATGCCTAACATCCGCTCGATCGATATGATGATTATCGATGATGTGTTCGACATGGGTACCGGCTACGTCCTAAATTTCAGCGACCGGACTTTTGCGCAATTTTTTGCCGAAGAACTGAACATTGATATCGACGATCCCATCTATGCGAAAAACGGAACTTCCAAAGCCAAGAGGCTGCGCTGCTTTCTACAGACTGTCGATAAAGCAACGGTCGTGCGGACCCTAAATGCGCTGTGGGAGTACCGCGAAGTGGTGCGACAGAGATTTGAAAATGAAGACAAGGTGAAGAATGCACATGGCCAGTTGTTGGCCGTTATCAATCGGCTCAGTTCCGGCGAAGCGAGGCCCTCGCAGGTTCAGGTTCCACCGACGCCCGCCTTCGATCGCCACGTGTATTCGCTGACGCTTACCGAGCTGCAACGCCTCTCTGGCCTTGAAGCGCAAGCGAGAGGCTATGCCTTCGAGTCCTTTCTAAAGACGCTGTTCAATAAGTTCGGCCTTGAGGCTCGTGATCCGTTTCGCCTTCGGGGCGAGCAGATCGATGGCAGTTTTCTGTTAGGGGCAGAGACTTATCTGCTCGAAGGCAAGTGGCAGAACGCGCCGTCAGGGATTGACCATCTTCATACGTTTCATGGAAAGGTTGAGCAGAAAGCTGCTTGGACACGGGGCCTGCTCATTAGCTACAGCGGCTTCTCCGAGGACGGACTGCATGCGTTTGGTCGCGGCAAGCGAGTTATTTGTATGGATGGCTACGATCTTTCCGAAGCCCTTACACGGGAGTTGCCTGTGAACCAGGTTCTCGAACGCAAGGTGCGTCGCGCCGCCGAGACGGGGATTGCCTTCGTACGAGTTCGCGATCTATTTCCAACCTGAATTATTGGGCGACACCCGCCGCAGGCCAGATAACCACCATCCCTTTGACTCTCCATCCGGAATCCATTACTCGCAACGCCACAATGGCATCCGCGAGCAAGCCCAAGCGTAAGCGAAAAACCAAGCCCAGGCCCAAAGCCAAGGCGACGCGCAAGCGCAAAACCAAAGCTAAAGTCGCGGTCAAAACGAAGCGCAAGCGCAAAACCAATGCGGGGGCGAAGGCAGCGGTCAAGTCGCCGCACAGGCGCAAATCCAAGGCTGGGCCAAAAACCGCGGCCAAATCCGCGCGCAAGCGTAAAGTTCCTGCCAAGATCAAAGCAGCGGCCAAGCCCGCGCTACAAACCGCCCCCCAGCACCTGTTCACCGTCATGCTCGCTTGCGTGCGGGGGGCGTGCGCATCTGTGCTTGGCGCGCATGTGGACTTGGCGCGCGTGGTGGTCGAGCCGCCGCGCGATGCCAGCCACGGCGACATGGCCACCAATGCCGCCATGGTGCTGGCGAAAGACGCCGGCAAGAAGCCGCGCGAGCTGGCCGAGGCCATCGCGGCCGCGCTTCGCGCCGACGATCATGTCGCCAAGGTCGATGTCGCCGGGCCCGGCTTCATCAATCTGACGCTTAAAGCCCATGTCTGGGGCGAGGAGCTACGCGTCGTGCTGGAGGCGGGCGCCGAGTATGGCCGCAGCCCCATGGGTGCCGGCGAGAAGGTCAATGTCGAATACGTCTCGGCCAACCCGACCGGTCCGATGCATGTCGGGCACGGGCGCGGCGCGGTGTTCGGCGATGCGCTGGCCAATCTGCTGGCCTTCGCCGGCTATGACGTGACGCGCGAATATTACATCAACGATGCCGGCGCGCAGGTCGACGTGCTGGCGCGCTCGGCGCACCTGCGCTATCGCGAAGCGCTCGGTGAAAATATCGGCGCCATCCCGGAGGGGCTTTATCCCGGCGACTATCTGGTGCCGGTCGGCCGCGCGCTCGCCGCCGAGCATGGCCCCAAGCTCAAGACAATGCCGGAAGCCGAATGGCTGCCGCCGGTGCGCGCGAAAGCCATCGCCATGATGATGGACATGATCCGCGACGATCTCGCCGCGCTCAATGTCCGCCATGACGTGTTCTTTTCCGAGCGCTCGCTGATCGAAGGCGGCAAGGATCAGGTTGGCGAAACCATCGCGTGGTTGCGTGCCCAAGGCTACGTCTACGAAGGCCGCTTGCCGCCGCCCAAGGGCGGCAATCTCGAGGATTGGGAGGACCGCGAGCAGACTTTGTTCCGTTCGACCGGTTTCGGCGACGACGTCGACCGTCCGCTGCTCAAGTCGGACGGCAGCTACACGTATTTCGCCTCCGACATCGCCTACCACAAGTCGAAATTCGACCGCGGCTACCGCAATCTGATTGACGTCTGGGGCGCCGACCATGGCGGCTACATCAAGCGCATGCAGGCGGCGGTCAAAGCCGTGAGCGGCGGCAAAGCCGTGCTCGACGTCAAGCTGGTGCAACTGGTGCGGCTGCTGCGAGCCGGCGAGCCGGTGAAGATGTCGAAGCGTTCGGGCGAGTTCGTCACGCTGCGCGAGGTGGTCGACGAGGTCGGCAAGGATGCCGTGCGCTTCGACATGCTCTACCGCAAGAACGACGCGGTGCTCGATTTCGACCTGGCCAAGGTGATCGAGCACAGCCGCGAGAACCCGGTTTTCTACGTGCAGTACGGCCACGCCCGCGGCGAATCCATTTTCCGCACCGCGCGCGCCGAGATGCCGCAACTGCCGCTGGCGCCAGGCGAGCGGGTGGCCTGGCTCAAAAAGGCGCCGCTGGCGCGACTCTCCGACGAGGGCGAATTGGGGATTCTGCGCCGCATCGCCCTTTATCCGCGTCTCATCGAGGCCGCCGCCGGCGCCCATGAGCCGCACCGGGTTGCATTCTATCTATATGAATTAGCTAGTGAATTCCACGCGCACTGGACCCGCGGAAAAGACTTGCCTCATTTACGCTTCATTATCCAGAATGATCCAGAAACGACTGCGGCGCGGCTCGCCTTGGTGCAGGGGGTTGTCACCATTCTGGCTTCGGGGCTGGCGCTACTTGGGGTCGATGCGCCCGACGAAATGCGATAATTCCGATCGGCCGGCACCGTTATCGGCCGAGATCGGAACGGCGAGGGGCGCAGTCAACAAATCGGGAATCGAATGGCGGACGATCATACCCAGCGACCACCGTTTCGTTCGAGCGACAGCATCACGCGCGTCGCGCCTGCCAAGCCAGCGGGATTGTCGTCCGGAGCAGCGCCGGCAACACCTGCGGGCAACGACCCGCTTGCCGAGTTGGCGCGGCTGATTGGGCAGAACGATCCGTTTGCCGAATATGGCCGCGCCGCCGTTGCGCCGCCGGCCGCACCCGCCGGGCATCCCAATCCGCCGAATTTTTACGACGCGCCCGCCGCGCTGCAGCCTCCGCCGATGCCGCCGCTGCCGGAGGAGCCGCAGTTCAGCCCGCCGAGTTTCGCGCGCCAGCCCTTCGGCAGTCCGCCGCTCGATGCCGGCCACGATCTCTATCCGGCTGAGGGCGAGGAACCGCATTACGCCGAACCGCAGGCCGGCGCCCGTGACGACGACCTTTATCACCCGCCCCATACTCAGCGCGGTCCGGAGGAAGGCGACTTCTATGAGGACGAACCGCGATCGAACAGGCGTAAGGGCGTCATGGTCATTGCCGGCATGTTCGCCTTGGCGGCGATCGGCTCGGCCGGCGCCTTCGGTTATCGCGCGCTCGTTCACCCTGCCGGGCCGAGCGCGCCACCGCCCGTGATCAAGGCGGAATCGGCGCCGAGCAAGATCGTGCCGGCGAGCAATAAAGACGCGCCGTCGAAGCTGATCACCGATCGGGTCGACAACCCCACCCAGAGTGAAAAGCTGGTGTCGCGCGAAGAGAAGCCGGTCGAGATCAAAGACAAATCGGCCGGCGCGGTATTTCCGCCGGCTCCCAACCAAACAAATTCCTCCACTCCCGCGCCCGGCAGCGGCATCGTCTCCCCCGATGCCAAACGCGCTCGCACCACCGCCATCCATCCCCCTCAAGCCACCATCGCCGAATCGACGCCGAAGGTGGCGCAGACCGCCACGCCGATGCCGCCGCAACGGGCTGCGACAACCGAGCCACCCCGGCAGACCGCTCCGGCGGCTCCGCGGCAGCAGCAACAAGCGCCGGCGCAGGTGGCCCATGCGCCAACGGCACTCGTTCCGGAAACCGTAGCGCCGCCTGCGCGGCAGCAACCGGTTGCGCGGGTCACGCCGGCGGCGGCACCGCACCAGGCGGCGGCGCCGAGCAATGCGCCTCTGTCGCTTAGTCCCGATGCTCCGGCTCCCGCGCGCGTGGCGCCGGCCAGGGCTGCAGCGCCTCCCATGCGCACCGCGGCGGCTGCGGCGCCGACGCAACTCGCGCCAGCCGCTTCCGCGGCGGCCGCCAGCAGCGGCAACGGTGGCGGCTATGCCGTGCAGGTCTCGTCCCACCCCAGCGAAGCCGAGGCGCAGGCCGCGTTCCGCGCTCTGCAAGGTAAGTATCCCGGCCAGCTTGGCGGCAAACAAGCGCTGATCCGCAAGGTCGATCTCGGGGCCAAGGGCATCTACTACCGCGCCTTGGTCGGCCCCTTTGCCACTGGCAGCGAGGCGAGCCAGTTGTGCAGCAGCCTCAAGGCGGCGGGCGGCCAGTGCATCGTCCAGCGCAATTAACAGCTTAACTTGCCCTGACGGCAGACGCGGGCTAATCCGCGTTGATGACGGCACGCGCATTCATTACCGGTTTGGCGGGACTACAGATTTCCGCCAATGAACGCGCGTTTCTCCGCGAGGCCCAGCCTTGGGGCCTGATCATCTTCAAGCGAAATATAAGCGAGCCTGCCCAAGTACGTGCATTGATTGGCTCTTTCCGCGATCTCCTCGGTTGGGAGGCGCCTGTTTTGGTGGACCAGGAGGGCGGCCGGGTGCAGCGGCTGGGGCCGCCGCATTGGCCGGTCTACCCGCCCGGGGCGCGCTATGGCGAGATTTATGACCGTGACGTCGCCGCCGGCGTCGCCGCCGCCGGACTGGCCGGGCGGCTGATTGCGGCCGACCTGCATGCGCTCGGCATCGACGTCGACTGCCTGCCGATTGCGGATGTTCCGGTCTCGGGCGGCGACCCGATTATTGGGGACCGCGCTTATGGCAATGAGCCCGGCAAGGTAGCCGTCATCGCCAAAGCCGTCGCCGAG
>JACQDO010000032.1 GCA_016201085.1 Hyphomicrobiales bacterium
GCCGAACGAAATCCTCGCCGTCACCTTCACCAACAAGGCCGCGCGCGAGATGAAAGAGCGCGTCGGCAAGATGGTCGGGCAGATCGTCGAGGGCATGCCCTGGATGGGGACCTTCCATTCAATTGGTGTGAAGATTTTGCGGCGTAACGCGGAAATGGCCGGCCTGAAAAACAACTTCACCATCCTCGACGTCGACGACCAGATCCGGCTGATCAAGCAGCTGCTCGAATCCGAAGGGCTCGACGAAAAGCGCTGGCCGGCGCGCGTGTTTGCCATGATCCTCGACGGCTGGAAGAACCGCGGGCTCACGCCCGACCAGGTGCCGGCGGGCGAAGCCGCCAGCTTCGCCAACGGCAAGGGCAAGAAGCTCTACGTCGCCTACCAGGAGCGGCTGAAGACGCTCAACGCCGCCGACTTCGGCGACCTGCTGCTGGAATGCATCCGGCTGTTCCGCACGCACCCGGATATTCTCCGGCAGTACCAGCAGCGCTTCAAGTTCATCCTGGTCGACGAATATCAGGACACCAACGTCGCGCAATATCTGTGGCTACGGCTGCTGTCGCAGGCGCCCTCACAAGCGCCCGCCGTTGCCGTCGTCATTCCGCGGCACGCCGCAGGCGTGAACCCGGAATCCGGAGATGAGGACCCACATCTGCTGCGTCGGCGATGACGACCAGTCGATCTATGGCTGGCGCGGCGCCGAGGTCGATAACATTCTCCGTTTCGACCACGACTTCCCCGGCGCAAAAATAATCAGACTGGAACGAAACTACCGCAGTACCGGCCACATCCTCGCCGCCGCCTCGCACCTCATCGCCTTCAACGAAGGCCGGCTCGGCAAGACTTTGCGCACCGAGGACGTGCTGGGCGAAAAAGTCGCCGTCACCGGCGCCTGGGACTCGGAGGAAGAAGCGCGCTCGATCGGCGAGGAGATCGAGCAACTGCAGCGCGACGCGCGCGAGCGCGGCGAGGACCATCCGCTGGACGAGATCGCCATTCTGGTGCGCGCCTCGTTCCAGATGCGCGAATTCGAAGACCGCTTCATCCAGCTCGGCCTGCCCTATCGCGTCATCGGCGGCCCGCGCTTCTACGAGCGCGCGGAAATCCGCGACGCGCTCGCCTACCTGCGCGTGATCGCGCAGCCGGCCGACGATCTTGCCTTCGAGCGTATCGTCAACGTGCCCAAGCGGGGCTTAGGCGACGCCACCGTGCAGATGCTGCAAGACTATGCGCGCAAGGCGCGCGTGCCGCTGTCCGAAGCCGCCCGCCTGCTCTCCTCCACCGACGAGATGAAACCGAAACCGCGGCTGGCGCTGCGCGACCTGATGGCGGGCTTCGAGCGCTGGCGCGCCAAGAAAGATTCGATGCCGCACACGGAGCTCGCCGAGATCGTGCTCGATGAATCCGGCTACACGGAAATGTGGCAGAAGGACCGCTCCGCCGACGCCGCCGGGCGCCTGGAAAACCTCAAGGAGCTGGTGCGCTCGATGGAGGAGTTCGAGAACCTGCAAGGCTTCCTCGAACACATCTCGCTGGTGATGGACCGCGACACCGGCGCAGGCGAGCAGGCGGTCAACATTATGACTTTGCATTCCGCCAAGGGGCTGGAATTCGACACCGTGTTCCTGCCCGGCTGGGAGGAAGGCCTGTTCCCGCATCAACGCTCGCTCGACGAGAGCGGCCGCAATGGGCTGGAGGAGGAACGCCGCCTCGCCCATGTCGGCCTGACGCGCGCGCGCAAACGCGCCAAGATCTATTTCGCCTCCAACCGGCGCATCCACGGCATGTGGAGCACGAACGTGCCGTCGCGCTTTCTCGATGAGCTGCCGGAGGAGCATGTCGAGGTGAAGGAGGCGGCCGGCGGCACCGGCGGCTTCGGCATGTCGGGCTACGGCGCCTCGCGCTTCGACCAGACCGGCGCCTTCGGCTCCAACTACACGACGCCCGGCTGGCAGCGCGCGCAAAAAACCAAGGAAGCGCGCAAGGGACGCGGGGGGTTCAGCGAGAACGGCCAGCCGCGTTATGTGCCGGATGGGGTGTTCGACGAGAGCGGCGACGACGATGCCGCTTCTTCACCTCCCCCTGGAGGGGGGAGGTCGGCGCGCGGCGCGCGCCTGGAGGGGGTGAAGCGGCAAACTCCCCTCACCATCGAAGGCGAACTGATCGCCAAGTCCACCGGCACGAGCTCATCCTTCGCCGTCGGCGCCCGCGTGTTTCATCAGAAATTCGGCAACGGCAACGTCACCGCCGTGGACGGCAACAAGCTCACCATTCAGTTCGACCACGCCGGCGAAAAGCGCGTGGTGGATAGTTTTGTGGAGAGGGCGTGAGGTTTTCCCGTCATGGCCGGGCTTTACCCGACCATCTAGATTAGGGTCGCATTGCCGTGCCAACCTAAGCGGGATGCCCGGCACAAGGCCGGGCATGACAACGGGAGGGGGCTCCCTTGCTGCGCGACAGCCGTGATATAATCCGCCGGTTGCTGCAGGACGGATTCGAAGCGAAGTCGGTGCAAGGTTCGCACCACAAATACATCCATCGGGCGAAGCACCTTATGGTGATAGTGCCACACCCGAAACGGGACTTGCCGCCGGGCACCGTGCGCGACATATACAAACACGCGGGCTGGCAAAAGGACTGACCGATGCCGCACTACATCGCGCTGATCCACAAAGACGCCGACAGTTGCTACGGCGTGTCGTTTCCCGACGTGCCGGGCGTGATCGCGGCCGGCGACTCGATCGACGAGGCCATGCAACACGCGGCGGAAGTGCTGGAATTCGCCGCGGAGGACTGGGAAAACCGCGACGGCAGCAAACGCTTCCCCTCCCCGCGCAGCATCGACGAACTGCGCGCCGATAAGGAATTTCAGAAGGGCGCGGCTGACGCCGTGGTCGCCGCCGTGCCGTTCCACGCCAAGGCGGAAGCGGCGGAGTGATCGGCCCGGTCGGCGCCCACGTCTTCCACCAGAAATTCGGCAACGGCAACGTCACCGCCGTCGACGGCAACAAGCTCACCATCCATTTCGACAAGGCCGGCGAAAAGCGGGTGGTGGATAGTTTTGTGGAGAGGGTGTGAACTAAGAGTTGTGATTTGCAGGATTACCACGTTTATAGGTTAGTGGTTCCTGATCGGCCCGAGGTCTAATGAATGCGCATACCCAGGAGGGCCAAAATTTGCCCGGGTACGAAGGAATAGACCACATCTCGAATAACCGAAGCGCCTGGGACCACGATGATTCTGCAAGCTTCCTTAAATATAGCCTCTGTCAAATCGAATTAGATCGCCGAGAAGCAATCGCGAAAAGATATGACCAAGAAAAACAGATTCTCCAAAATAGCTTGCCGGACGTATGGAAGCCGCTCCGCGATATGGCGGAAAATTTGCTGCCACATCTGCAATTCGACAAGATTGATACAACAAATAGAGATCAAATAAGATGCCTTTGGCGCGTTCACAGCGCTCCAGCATCTGTCGATATTGATGATCTAAGTTCCGGCGAAAAATCGATTGTCCAGTTATTTTATCCCCTTGCAGAGAATCGCATTAAAAAAATTCTTCGCGAACTAAAAGGGGAAGACGCCGCTCAAAGCCCGGATCCAATATGTATCCTCATGGATGAACCCGAATTGCACCTTCATCCAAATCTCCAAGCAAAGATTCTCGACTATATTAGAAACCTATCCGTCCGAGAAAGCGCGCAATTTATATTGGCCACTCATTCACCTACGATGGTTGAGTATGCAAACAGCGACGAGCTGTTCCTTCTACGGCCGGCAGAACTAGTTGCAGAAGGACAGAATCAACTCATTAGAATTGCGAATGACAATGAACGCCTGCAATTACTTCGCGATGTTTTTGGCTCCACTTCGAATATTACCGCTATGAGGCCGATCTTAGTCGTTGAGGCCAAAGAAGGCGACAAGTCGAGCAGACGTGCGATGGATGCCAGAATATATTCTTTCCTAAGCGGCGAGTTTAGCAGAATTACGATCGTGTCTGGTGGCGGAAAATCTGAGTCTGCCAAAGTTGCAAAAACACTAAATGAAATCCTGCAAACTTTCTCAAGCGAATTACGCGCTCACGCGCTTCTTGATCGAGACGTGGAGGAAAGCGATCCAGTTGATACTGCAATCCATCTACTTCCGGTATCGATGGTCGAAAATCTGCTAGTCGATCCAATTGTAATTTGGCAGGCCGCCACACTTGTTCATCACAAGATGAAACTGACCAGTGCAAATGATGTTGCCACGGCAATCGACGAAATATTGGCAGAAATGGAAGTTGACGAAATTTCTCGCCGAATCAAAGCTCGTTTTGCCCCGTTAGTTTTTCGTCTCAAGGACCCTGTTGATGGCGTTGAAGCGCAAGTCGATAAATTCGTTGCTGATTTAAAAGCCTCATTCTCACCTGAGAAAATAAATCAGCTGCGAGCGGGATGTGAAAAGAAAGTTTCAGAAATAAAAGATAAAAATAAACGCCGCGAATTTTTCCATGGCAAATATTTGTTGGACGAATTTTACAAAAGACATATGCACGACACCGGAATGTCCAAAGAGATATTTATATACGATTGTGCAAGACAGGCGAGCGAGAGAAGTAGCGTAAAGGTGTTTGTGGAGCAGCTTTTAAATTCAATTGGGCTAAAAGCGGTTCAAGGGACAAAAACAAATCAGGGCTAAAATGAGCAATCATTTCCTGACATTTTCATTTATTTTGTCTGTATCAACGGCGCTTACTCTCCCCGCCTCCGCCCTCGACCTCAATTCCGTCCGCGCCCAAGCGCAAACCGACTGTTGGTGCCAGGGCTGCGGCTGCAAAGGCGGGCCGGGCTGGCGTGGGCCAAATCGGCAATGTATATCGCATCGCGAACTGTCTAAGGTTTGCGGAAATCCGCCGGGGAGCCCATGCGTTTATGAGGGCACAAAGCAGGTTTGCGACAGTCCGCGACGTGGCCGAAATAGCCGCCCTTCCTCGCAAAAAGATAACTGACCGAACGCCGCCCTCACTTCTTCTCCAACATCAACTGGCCCCGCTGCCCCACCACGCGCTGCACGGCGTGGGCGAAGCGCGCCAGCAGCCAGGGTAGCGTCACCTCCAGCCGCACCGCGCCCTCGTAGACGTCGATGACGCCTTGCGCGCGCTGGCCGAGCGCCGAGGCGGCGAAGCTGAGGCGGTCGCCCTCCCAGGCGTCGCTGTCGATGCGCAGCAGATAGGCGAACTCGCGCTTGGCGCGGGCGACGCCGTCCTTGATGCGGCGCAGGGCCTCGTCCTTGCCGAGGCGATGAGGAATGACAACGATCAATGGCTCGCTCATGCGCCTGATATGGCGATGCGCCGCCGTTTGAGAAGAACGTCCCGCCGAATTCATTAAACTTTTATCGAATTCCGGCAACGCCGCCGCGCCGGCCGTGCCACGTTTTCGCCACCTTATGTGTCCCTGTGTGGCAGCAGTTAGGATTGACGGGGACAAATTTCATGAAACGCATCGCCATCGGGCTGCTCGCCAGCCTGCTCACGCTCAATGCTGCCAACGCGGCCGGCTGGGGCTCGGTTCATCTCTACGTCAAGCCGACCGGCAAATGCGCCGGACAGGAAGTGCTGGCGAGCCACTATTCGGTCGGCACGCGCACGGCCAACGGCGAACGCTTCGACGCCAACGGCAACACCGCCGCCGCGCGCACCTGGCCGCTCGGCACCACGTTGACCGTGACCAATCCGCACAACGGCCGTTCGCTCACCGTGCGCATCAACGACACCGGGCCATGGGGCATCGCCTACAAGAACGGCCGCTCGCTCACCGTGCGCATCAACGACACCGGGCCATGGGGCATCGCCTACGCGCAAGGCGCCCGGCTCGATCTGGCGCGCGGCGCGGCGCAGCGGCTCGGCATGCGCGGGGCGCAATATGTCTGCGTGGCGTGAGGCAACGGCCCGCTTCCCGCGCGCGCAAATTGTGACATAATCGTCCCCGGGGGCGGCGCGGCCGAGGGGAGGCTGCCTTGCGACATCCGATTGCTTTGCTGGTGCTGACCGGCGCGCTGGCGCTCAACGGCGCGGCGCTGGCCCGCGACATCACGCTGCCGCCAACCGCCGCCGAGGCGCTCAAGAGCGCCTGCGACAAGGCTGGCGGCCAGTTCTCGCAGGACGCCAAGGGCTATGGCTGCGGCACCAACTGCCTGGGCAAGCCCGGCACCGACTGCATCGTGCACTGCGCTACGGGTGAGAAATGCAGCGCGCAGGTGATCGGCGCCCGGCATCCGCGCAGCATCGCGGAGGCGCTGACCAAGCCGGCACAGCGATCGCGCTGAGCGGAGCGCTCAGCGGTCGAACGCCGTCAGGGCCGCTGGAATGAACGAGGCGACGAACGCCGCCAGCGCGAACAGCGCGATCACCGGCGTCCAGTATTTCATCGGAATGAAGGTGAATTGGTCGACGCCGGGCGCCACCCGCTCGCGCCAGCGCACCACCAGCCACAGGTTGACGGTGGCGAGCGCGAGCCCGGCCGCAAATGACCGGTAGATCGCCGCGGCCACCGCGTCGTGGCCCTCCACATGGAAGCCCATGAACACCGGCGCCAGCGCCGCCACCAACATCCAGATCAGCGGCACAAACAGAACCAGAATCCCATATCCGCGCCAGAATACGACCATCGGCCGGCCCTCGTTCAGACGTCGCGCCCCCACGGCGATTGTCCATAGAATTGCGGCAACGGCAACGGGCCGCCATGGTTTACCGGCCGTTACCGCCATGGCGACAATTTGGCGGACGCGTTTTTTTGTAACGTTACATATGCGTGCTTCAATGGCGCGGTATTCAATGCACGTTCACGACGGTGCGCCGTTGCCAAACGATACCACACAGGTTGTCAAACGAGCCGCCTTGTTCGCCGCCACCAAGGTGCTGGTGGTGGACGACGAATATTATATGCGCAAGGTCGTGCGCACGCTGCTCGCCAGCATCGGCGTCGGCACGGTATACGAGGCGCTCGACGGCGCGGACGGCCTCGAGCAGATCCGCCGCAACGCGCCCGATGTGGTGATCGTCGACTGGCAGATGCCCAAGCTCGACGGCCCCAGCTTCGTGCGCATCGTGCGCACACCCGCGACCTGCGCCTATCCGAATGTGCCGATCATCATGCTCACCGGCCACAGCGAGCGTTCGCGCGTGGTCGCGGCCATCGAGCTCGGCGTCAACGACTTCCTGCTCAAGCCGGTGTCGAAGGCGGCACTGGAGGAGCGCCTGCTGGCGGTGCTCGGCAATCCGCGCGCGCATTTGCAGCCGGGCCAGGTCGGCAGCCAGGAGGCGCGCAAGCGCGCGGCCGGCATCCATGGCGACACCGACCGGGCGATGACCACGCTGGTCCTGCTGGACTAGCGGGATGACGCGCGGTTTCTTTATCGGCGCCATCGCCGGCCTTGCCTGCGCCCTCCTCGCCACCCCCGCGCTCGCCTTCGACCTCAATTCCTTCCGCAGCCAGCATGGCCTGCCGCGACTGAAGGCGACCGCCGCGCTGTCGGCCAAAGCGCGCGCGCACGCCGCCGACATGGCGCGGCGCCAAAGCATCGATCACAACGGCTTTTATGAGCGCATGCGCGGTGTCGTCGGCTCGTTCGCGGCGGAAAATGTCGGGGTCGGCTGCCCGACCGCCGATTGCGTGTTCAAGCTGTGGGCGGAGTCGCCCGGCCACCGCGCCAACATGCTCGACGCTAACATCACGCGCTACGGCCTCGCCTCGGTCATGGGCAAGGACGGCCGGCGCTATTGGGTGCTGGAAATGGGGAATTGAAGGAGTGGCCCGCATGGCGAGCGGCGTCGCAAGAGCGACGCATCGCGCTCCGGCCGCGCCATATCTCCGGCAAGATGTGATTGGCAGCGACCGGTGCGGCCATGGCAAAATCGCGGGCGTCGGAGGAGATATCCATGCGCGCTTTAACCGGTATCCCGCTCGTAGCCGCCCTGCTGCTCGCCTCCCCCGCGCTCGCCCTCGATCTCAATTCGTTCCGCGCCCAGCATAAGCGCCCGCCGCTGGCGGTGAGCGGCATGCTGTCCGGCATCGCCGCGAGCCATGCGCGCGACCTGGCCAGCCGCAAGCGGCTCGATCACGCCAACTTCCGCCAGCGGCTCAACTTCACCGGCGGCACGGCGGCCGAGAACGTCGCCTTCGGC
>JACQDO010000033.1 GCA_016201085.1 Hyphomicrobiales bacterium
CGGGCACCTCGAAGATCAACTCGTCGTGCACTTGCAGCAGCATCTGCGCCTTCAGCTTGGCCTTGGCGAGTTCGCCCTCCATGCGCATCATGGCGCGGCGGATGATGTCGGCCGCGCTGCCTTGCAGGCGGGCGTTGATGGCGGCGCGCTCGTTGAACGAGCGGATCGAGGCATTGCTGGCCTCGATGTCGGGGTAGTGGCACTTGCGGCCGAACAGCGTCAGCACATAGCCGTTACCGCGGCAGAATTCGCGCGTCTCGTCCATGTAGTCGCGGATGCCGGGGAAGCGCTCGAAATATTTCTTGATGTAGGCACCGGCTTCTTCGCGCTCGATGCCGAGCTGGGCGGCGAGCCCAAAGGCCGAGATGCCGTATATGATGCCGAAATTGATCGCCTTGGCGCGGCGGCGGATTTCCGCCGGCATGCCCTTGACCGGCACGCCGAACATTTCGCTAGCCGTCATGGCGTGGATATCGACGCCGTCCTTGAAGGCTTGCCGCAGCGCCGGCACCTCGGCCACTTCCGACAGCAGCCGCAGCTCGATCTGCGAATAGTCGGCCGACACCAGCTTCATGCCGGGCGCGGCGACAAAGGCGCGCCTTATTTTACGGCCGTCCTCGGTGCGCACCGGGATGTTCTGCAAATTCGGCTCGGAGGAGGAGAGGCGGCCGGTCGAGGTGGCGGCGAGCGCGTAGGAGGTGTGCACGCGATGCGTGGTCGGATTGACGTAATTGGGCAGCGCCTCGGTATAGGTCGAGCGCAGCTTAGACACCTGCCGCCAGTCGAGAATCTTGCGCGGTAGTTGATGACCTTGCTCGGCCAGCTCTTCCAGCTCGCGCGCGCCGGTCGACCATTGCCCGGTCTTGGTCTTGGTGCCGCCGGGCAGCTTCATCTTGCCGAACAGGATATCGCCGAGCTGCTTCGGCGAACCGGGATTGAGCGGCTCCCCCGCCAGCACCTTGATCTCCTCTTCAAGCGCGCCCTGCTTCTGTGCAAACTCGCCGGACAGGCGCGACAGTACCTGGCGATCGATCGAGATGCCGCGCCGTTCCATGCGCGCCAACACCTCGGGCATGGTGCGCTCCAGCGTCTCGTACACGCCGGTGACATGCTCGGCGGCGAGCCGCGGCTTGAGCGTATTCCACAACCGCAGCGTGACGTCGGCATCCTCGGCGGCGTAGTCGGTCGCCTTGTCGATGGCGACGCAATCGAACGTGACCTGCGCTTTGCCGGAGCCGGCGACGTGCTGGAAATGGATGGTATCGTGGTTGAGCCAGCGCTTGGCGAGGTCGTCCATACCGTGGCCGCCCTTGCCGGCGTCGAGCACGTAGGAGATCAGCATGGTGTCGTCATAACCGCCAATCTCGATGCCGCGCTGGGCAAACACCAGCCAGTCGTATTTCATATTTTGCGCGACCTTGAGGATACTCTTGTCCTCGAGTAGCGGCTTAAGCGCCTTGAGCGCCTGCGCTTCCGGAATCTGATCGGCGCGCAGTTTCGATTCCGGTGCGAACAGATCTCCACCGCCGGCCGAGCCGCCCTCACGATGGCCGAGCGGCACATAGCAGGCTTCGTTCGGGGTCAGTGCCAGCGAGAAACCGCATAGCTCGGCGGTCATCGGATCGAGGCTGGTGGTCTCGGTGTCGACCGCCACCACGCCCAGCTCATGCGCGCGCGCGATCCATTCCTTCAGGCGCGGCAGCGTGCGCACGCATTCGTATTTGCTGCGGTCGATCTTGGCATTGCGCGCGGCGTTGGCACGCGCCTCGGCGTGCGAGATGGGGGTGAGAGCGCCTTGCACAGGCCTCTCGCTCCCTCCCCCCTTGTGGGGGAGGGTCGGGGAGGGGGGTGGGAATAGGTCGCTGCTGACCCCACCCGGCGCCGCTGGCGCGGCGCCACCCTCCCCTTGCAGGGGAGGGATAGAAGAAGCCGGCGTGAGCTTTGCATTTGCCTCGATCTGAGAGGCATCAATTCCGGTACTCTTGGCGATACGTTGGGTGATGGTGTCGAATTCCATCGCCTTAAGAAAGGCGATCAGATTCTTATAATCTGGCTCGTGCACGGCGAGTTGCTCAACGCCAGTATCAAGAGGGACGTTTGGAACCAGCGTGACAAGCCGCTTTGAGAGTAACGCGGACTCGCGACCGTCAAATAGCTTGCGCACAGTATTACCGATCGTGCGCGATATGCTTCGCGCCCGTATAATAAGTTCGCAAAATTTGTTTCCCGCTTCCGCTAGTTCCTCAACCTTCGCCGCGTCTGCAGAAAGGTTGCCTTTCTTGTCGCGCGTAAGGTCGGTCACACCGAATTTTTCGGCAAGGGCTTTTCCGACATCGGAAGCAGAGCCGATTTTCACCGGTGCGCTTGCGAGCGCATCGATCTCGGATTGCAACTTGGTAAGTCGCTTGGTCAGCCTCTCATCGACCGCTTCCGGCTTAAGCTTCAATATTTCGTCAAGAGACCCAAATTCTAGAATGAGTGCGGCGGCCGCTTTGGGGCCGATGCCTGATACGCCGGGCACGTTATCGCTCGAATCGCCGATCAGTGCCTGCACCTCAATTACTTTTTCGGGGCCGACGCCGAATTTATCGATCACTTCATCTCGGCCAATTCGTCTGTCGTTTACGGTATCGTACAAAGAAACGCCGTTGCCGACGAGCTGCATTAGGTCTTTGTCGGATGAGACAATCGTAGTCGTCGCCTTAGCTTCGGTAGCAAGTCGCGCATAGGTCGCGATCAAATCGTCGGCCTCGAAGCCCGCCTGTTCTAGGCAAGGGAGTTCGAAGGCGTGTACTGCGTCACGCATAAGCGGAAATTGCGGAATGAGATCGGCCGGCGGATCTGGCCGATGAGCCTTGTATTCGGGATAGAACTCGGTGCGGAAGGTCTTTTCCGACTTATCGAATACGACCGCCAAGTGGGTAGGCTTATCCTCTGGCTTCATCTCCTTGAGCAGCTTCCAAAGCATTGCGCAAAACATCCGAACGCCACCGGTTGGTAATCCGTCAGACCGATAGTTGTATTTTTTGGGCTGGTTCATCGCCTGAAAATAGGCGCGGAAGATGTAGCCGGAGCCGTCCACCAGAAACAGGTGGTCGCCCTTCTTGAGCGGGCGGGCCGCCGGATTATAGGGGACGGGCGCGTCGTGCGCGTGCTTGGCCTTCGTTTTGGATTTTGCGCTGGTCGGCATGGGGCGAATGTGGGCCCGGGCGCGGCGTTAATCAATCTGTCGCCGGACTCGGCCACAGAAAATGCGGCCCTCGCCACTGCGGGTTGTCTCTGCTATGAGACCGCCGGCGGGAACAATCGATTTCGACCAGGGAATTCCATGCGCGTTGCCATGATCGGCACCGGCTATGTCGGCCTCGTATCCTGGGCCTGCTTTGCCGATTTCGGCCACGAAGTGACCTGCGTCGATAAGGACACCGCCAAGATCGCGGCGATCGAGCGCGGCGAGATGCCGATCTACGAGCCGGGGCTGAGCGAGCTGGTCGCCGCCAACCGGCGCGCCGGCCGGCTCAAATTCACCGTCGATCTGCCCGCCGCGGTCAAGGCCGCCGACGCGGTGTTCATCGCGGTCGGCACGCCATCGCGCCGCGGCGACGGCCATGCCGATTTGTCTTACGTGTTCGACGCCGCCCGCGAGATCGCCGGTGCGCTCTCCGGCTTCACCGTGGTCATCACCAAATCGACCGTGCCGGTCGGCACCGGCGACGAGGTCGAGCGCATCATCCGCGAAACGCGCGCCGATGCACAATGCGCCGTGGTGTCCAATCCGGAATTCCTGCGCGAAGGCGCCGCCATCCGGGACTTCAAGCTGCCCGACCGCATCGTGGTCGGCAGCGAGGATGCGCGCGCGCGCGAGGTGATGAGCGAGCTCTATCGCCCGCTCTATCTCAACCGCTCGGCGATCCTGTTCACCGGCCGGCGTACCGCCGAGCTGATCAAATACGCCGCCAACGCCTTCCTCGCCACCAAGATTACCTTCATCAACGAGATCGCCGATCTGGCCGAGAAGGTCGGCGCCGACGTGCAGGAGATTGCGCGCGGCATCGGGCTCGACAACCGCATCGGGGCGAAATTCCTGCATGCCGGGCCGGGCTTCGGCGGCTCGTGCTTTCCCAAGGACACGGTGGCGCTGATCAAGACCGCACAGGATCATGAGGCGCCGCTGCGCATCGTCGAGGCGGTGGTGGCGGTGAACGACGCGCGCAAGCGCGCCATGGCGCGCAAGGTTTCAAATGCGCTCGGCGGCGAATTGCGCGGCAAGACCGTCGCCGTGCTGGGCCTGACCTTCAAGCCGAACACCGACGACATGCGCGAGGCGCCGTCGATCCCGCTCATCACCGCGCTGCAGGACATGGGCGCCAAGGTGCGCGCCTTCGACCCCACCGGCATGGAGCAGGCCAAGCCGCTGTTCGCCAACGTCACCTTCTGCGACGATGCCTATAGCTGCGCCGAGGGCGCCGCCGCGCTGGTGATCGTCACCGAATGGGAGCAGTTCCGCGCGCTCGATTTCGCGCGGCTGAAGACGCTCATGGCGAGCGCGGTGCTGGTCGACCTGCGCAATGTCTACCGGCCGGAGGAGGTCGCGCGCCACGGCTTCGCCTACGAGGGCGTCGGGCGGGCGAAGAAATGACTTACCTCAGAAATTGTCATGCCCCGCGAAGGCGGGGCATCCAGTAACCTCGGTCTCGCAATACAATTGATGCTTGCGTTTACTGGATCGTCCGCCTTCGCGGACGATGACACTGAAAATGAAATCTTTCGACTCACCACTCCCCATCGACGACGCGTTGCCGCGTCTCACCGTCGCGCTCGCCGCGAACAATGCCGTCGTGCTGGTGGCGCCGCCGGGCGCGGGCAAGACCACGCGCGTGCCGTTGGTGCTATTGGACCAAGCGTGGGCGAAGGATAAGAAAATCCTGGTGCTGGAGCCGCGCCGGCTCGCCGCCCGCGCCGCCGCTTCTCGCATGGCGTCGACGTTACAAGA
This sequence comes from Hyphomicrobiales bacterium, assembly GCA_016201085.1. Classification (GTDB taxonomy): domain Bacteria; phylum Pseudomonadota; class Alphaproteobacteria; order Rhizobiales; family Xanthobacteraceae; genus Pseudolabrys. The sequence continues at coordinate 4,994 of JACQDO010000033.1, forward strand.
GCAGGTCGGCGACACGGTGGGCCTGCGCGTGCGCTTCGGCTCCAAGGTCTCCAAGCGCACCCGCATCGAGGTCATCACCGAGGGCGTGTTCACGCGGCTGGTGCTGGATGATCCATCGCTCGACGGCGTCGCCGCCGTGCTGTTCGACGAATTCCATGAGCGCTCGTTGGACGCCGATCTTGGCCTCGCGTTGGCGCGCGACGCGCAGCAGGGTCTGCGCGAGGACCTCAAGCTGCTGGTGATGTCGGCGACGCTCGACGGCGCGCGCGTGGCGGCGCTGCTTGGCGGCGCACCGGTGGTGGAAAGCCAGGGCCGCAGCTTCACGGTGACGACGCGCTATCTCGGGCGCGATCAACGCGAACGGATTGAAACGCAGGTCGCCGACGCGGTTTTGCGCGCCTTGCGCGCCGAGCCAGGTTCGGCGTTGGTGTTCCTGCCCGGCGCCGCCGAAATCCGCCGCACCGAAACGCTGCTCAGAGAGCGCGTGAACGATGCGAGCGTCGATGTCGTCGCGCTCTATGGCGCGCTCGACGCGCGCGAGCAGGACCGCGCCATTTCGCCGGCGCCGGCTGGGCGGCGCAAGGTGGTGCTGGCGACTTCGATCGCGGAAACCTCGCTCACCATCGAAGGCGTGCGTGTTGTCATCGACAGCGGACTGTCGCGCGTGCCGCGCTATGAGCCCGATGTCGGCCTGACGCGGCTGGAAACCGTGCGCGTCTCGCGCGCGGCCGCCGACCAGCGGCGCGGGCGCGCCGGCCGCACCGAGCCGGGCGTCTGCTACCGGCTATGGGACGAACCGCAAACAGGCTCGCTGGAGCCCTACACACGGCCGGAAATCCTGTCGGCCGATCTGTCGTCCTTCGTGCTCGACTTGGCGCAATGGGGCGCGAGCGATCCGGGCAAGCTGGCGTTTCTCGACCCGCCGCCACAGGCCGCGCTGAGCGAAGCGAAGAGCCTGTCGCGCGAGCTCGGCGCCATCGATGCGCAGGGCCGCATCACCGAGGAGGGCCGTCGCCTGCGCGCTTTGCCGCTGCCGCCGCGGCTGGCGCGCATGGTGGTCGATGCCGGCGCGCAGGGTACCGGCGAGCTTGCCGCGATGATTGCCGCAGTGCTCACCGAACGCGGGCTCGGCGACGACGATGTAGACTTACGTCATCGTCTCGACCAGTTCCGTCGCGATTGCTCGCGCCGCGCCGAGGATGCGCGCGCGATGGCGAAACGGTGGGCTTCTTCTTTCTCCTCCAAGAGCATGGAAGATGAAAACCCTGGCGCTATCCTCGCGCTCGCCTATCCCGACCGCATCGCCAAGAGCCGCGGTGGCGGCAACGGCGGTTTCCTGCTGGCGAACGGACGCGGCGGCAATGTCGATCCGGCTTCATCGCTGGCGCGCGAGTCGTTCCTCGTTGTCGCTGAGCTGACCGGCGCGGCGGCGGCGAGTCGCATCGTGCTGGCGGCGCCGATCGCGCTCGACGAGATCGAGACGCTATTTGTCGACACAATCGAAGACCGCGAGGCGGTGAGTTTCGACGCCGCCTCCGCCTCGCTGCGCGCGCGCCGCACGCGCCGGCTCGGCGCCCTGGTTTTGGCGGAGCAGATCAAACAGGTCGTGCCCGATGCCGACAGCGCCAAACTGCTGGCGGAAGGTATCGCCGCGCTTGGCATCGGCAAGCTGCCGTGGAGCAAGCCGCAACAGCAGTTGCGCAACCGCGTGTCGTTCCTGCGTCGTTCGGAAGGCGACGAATGGCCCGATCTCACGGACGCGGCGCTGGCGCCTGGTGCCGCCGATTGGCTGGCGCCGTTTCTCACTGGCAAGACGGCGCTGGCGCAGATCGGCGCCGACGATCTTTCCGCTGCGCTCGATACGCTGATCCCTTGGAATTTGCGCAAGCGGCTCGACGCCGAGGCGCCGACCCATTTCACCGCGCCGTCCGGCTCGCATGTGCCGATCGAATACGAAGCGGAGGAGGGGCCGAAGCTGTCCATCCGCGTGCAGGAACTGTTCGGCCTTGCCCAGCATCCGGCCATCGCCGGCGGACGCGTGCCGCTGGTGATCGAGCTGCTGTCGCCGGCACACCGGCCGGTGCAGGTGACGCGCGACCTGCCCGGTTTCTGGCGCGGCAGCTACGCCGACGTGAAAGTCGAGATGCGCGGACGCTATCCGCGCCATCCCTGGCCGGACGATCCGCTGCACGCGCCGGCCACCCGCCGCGCCAAGCCGCGCGGGCAATAATTCAAATTGTCGCTAATCGTGTAACGGCGCAGTCACTACGAGTGAAAACGGATTTAGCGGCATGCTCTCGCGTTAAGGAGGGATTGTAGAGGTGCATGCGAGGATTGCCCCGAATTCACGGGTCATCCGTCATGCGTCAGATCCTGTTATTCGCCGCCGCCGTGCTGTTGGCTGGCGGCTATTTTGCGCGCTACGCCGACCAGGCCATGGTGCATCCGTCCGCGCAGACCGCGGCGGTCGAGCCCGCCTACCAGCCGCGGCAGCCGGTCACCTCCGGCCGCAGCCTCATTTTGGATAGCGACCGCCAGGGTCACTTCAAAACCGAAGCCAGGATCGACGGGCGCTATATTGACTTCCTGGTCGACACCGGCGCCTCGACGGTGGTTCTGCGCGAGTCGGACGCCGCCCGGGCCGGCATTCGCCCGCGCCCCGGCGACTATACCGCGATCGTCTCCACCGCCAACGGCAAGATCAAGGCGGCGCC
>JACQDO010000384.1 GCA_016201085.1 Hyphomicrobiales bacterium
CGTCAAACCTTTCCCGATTGGGAGCTTGTCCTTATCGACGACGGATCGCGCGACGACGGCGCCACGCGCGCCGCCAAGTTCGGCGATCCGCGCATTCGCATCGTCCGCCATCCGGAGTCCAGAGGGCTGGCATGCCGGCTCAACGAGGCTGTGGAGCTGAGCCGCGGCAAATTTATTGCCCGCATGGACGCCGACGACATTTGCTATCCGGAACGTCTCGCCGCGCAAACCGAATTGCTACTGTCCGATTCCCGTTTGGACCTGGTGGCTTCCAAGGCGCTGGCGTTTCGCAGCCAAGGCGAGCCGCTGGGCCTTTATCCGACGCCGGTAACGCATACGGACATCGCCGCAGACCCGATATCGGGATTCAAATTTCCGCACCCGACCTGGTGCGGGAAGGCCGAGTGGTTTCGCAAACACCGATACGACGAGCGGATGACAAGAGCGCAGGATCAGGAGCTGCTGCTGCGCGCGGCGGCGACCAGCCATTTTTCCGCGGTCGACAAGATTTTGCTGGGCTACCGGCAGGAAGGCCTGAAACTCTCGAACAGCATGAAGGGCCGCTTGTTATTTGCTGCTGCAACATGGCGCGACGCGCGGCGTTCCGGACACTATGCTCAGGCGGCCAAGCATAGCTTGCTGAATCTCCTCAAATTCGGCGCCGAGGCTGCGGCCATCGCGCTCGGCGCCGGCGCGGAAGAGTTTCTGATCAAAAGAAGGTATCTGCGCCTCTCGGCGGAAGACATTGCCCAGTGGCGTAGCGTGTGGAATGAGATGACCGGACCATGACCGACGGCGGCGGATTTTTGCACACATGGAGCATGGCGGGACTGGCCCTGCTCGTCGGCGCGGCCGTTTTGACCGCCGTCCTCATCAAATTGCTGTATCCTGCGCTGCTGCGCATCGCGGTCGCACACCCGAATGCGCGGTCCTCGCATAAAACTCCGACCCCGCAGGGCGCCGGCATCGCCGTCGTCGCCAGCACGACGATTCCGGTTGCGCTGGCGATCTTTTATGTCCCGAACCTGGCGGACGAGCCCAGCCGGGTCGTGGCGATCCTGGGCGCGGCCATCTTGCTGGCAGTGGTCGGGGCGTTCGACGACATTCGCACGCTCGGCGTATGGCCGCGCCTTTTACTGCAAGTGGTGGCCATCGGCATTGTGATCGCCGCCTTGCCGTCCGATTTGCGCGTCGTTCCGGCGCTGCCGTGGTGGCTGGAGCGCGCGCTACTGCTGCTCGGCGGCCTGTGGTTCGTGAACCTCGTCAACTTCATGGATGGTATCGACTGGATGACGGTGGCCGAAGTCGTGCCCGTCACGTCCGGGCTCATCCTTGCCGGCATGCTGGGCGGCTTGCCCGACGCCGGCATCGTTGTCGCGCTCGCTTTGTCGGGCGGCATGATCGGCTTTGCGCCCTTTAACAAGCCGGTCGCGCGGATTTTCTTGGGCGATGTCGGCAGCCTGCCGATCGGGCTGTTGCTCGGCTGGCTGCTCGCCTTGCTGGCCGGCAACGGCCACCTGGCCGCGGCGATATTGCTGCCGCTCTATTATCTGGCCGATGCGTCCATCACGCTGCTGCGCCGGCTGGCAAAAGGAGAATCCGTGCTGCAAGCGCACCGCACGCATTTCTACCAGCGCGCTGGAAATCGTCACGCGGATTTTTTTGGTCAACCTTGACCTTGTCGCCTTGGCGCTGGCCACCATCGCATGGCCCGGCCGTGTCGCATCGGTCATGGCGCTGGCCTGCTGATGTTTCCTCGTCGGCTGCCTGCTGTGGAGTTTTACGCGGCGCGCGTCGCCAGCACCTGCTCCACCGCTTTGATGACCTGCGCCGCCGGCAGCTCGTCCAAGCAAGCGCTATGGCTGTCGAGCCGCCGCTCGCAGCCTTCCAGCTGACACGGCGTGCACGGCAGCGCGTTCTGCACCAGCCAGACATTGCCGCGCTGCTGGATTTTTCCCGTCGCGTCCCACATCGTCGACAGGCCGCCGACCGGCCACGGCCCCCACAGCCGCGGATCGGTCGGCCCGTAGAGCGCGACTGTCGCACAGCCGCTGGCTGCGGCCAGATGGGTCACCGAGGTATCGGGGCCGACATAGAGGCGCGCTTTCGCCAGCAGCGAGCCGAGCTGCGGCCAATCGAGCCGGCCATCGAGCCGCCGCACCGGCGCGCCGCTCCACACCTCGTCCAGATAACGGCGTTCGCTTTCGCCCGGGCCGCCGGTCGCGATCACCGTCAGGCCGCGCGCCGTCAGCGCCGCCGCCAGTTCGCGCCAGCCGGCCATCGTCCATTGCTTGTAGCGGAACATTGGCGCGGCATGGATCACCGCATAAGGGCCGTCGGGCAATCCGCCCGCCTCGGCGCCGCGCGGCGCCACCAGCTCCGGCACGCGCGCGATGCCGAGGAGATCGGCCAGCCGCAACATCTCCTCGACCCGATGCACGCCGCGCTCGACGGTCTGGCTGCGATCGAGCAAAGCCCGTTTCACGCGGCCATTGACGTTGGCTTCGATCAGCCCGACGCGGCGGCGGCCGGCGATGACGGCAAATCCGCTCGGCCGGTCGCCGCTTTGCGTCGAGACCGCCAGGTCGTAGCGCCGCCACAGCTTGGCCGCGAGCATGAGTCCCTGCCCCGCACCCGGCCGCGGCGGCATGGCGACCACGCCGTTGAGATCGGGATTGCCGGCGAGAATGCCGGCGGTGTCGGCGAACACCAGCGCCTCGATGGTCGCCTCCGGCCAGGCGCGCCGCAGGCTGCGGATCAGCGGCGTGGTCAGCAGCACGTCGCCGAGCCGGCGCAGCGCCACCACCAGGATGCGCGGATGCGGGGCCAACGCGATGCGGCTCATGGCGCGGCCGCAACCGGCTTTTGCAGCGCGCGATTTTTCAGCGCCGCGCCGCCGGCAACGCCGACGCCGAGGACATAAACCCAGCCCTGGTTGAAATCGAACAGATGCGAGTTGAACAGCGAGCCGACGATGTTCTGCACCACGATCAGAAGCCCGACCCACTCCACCAGGCCGGAACCGCGGAACAGCAGCAGATGTGCGATCCACATCGCCCACAGCACGCCGGCGCCGATGAGCCCGAGCTGGATGGCCACGGCGAAGGTCTGATTATGCGGATTGCTGGTGGGCGCCGCAGCGGCGCCGCCCTGCCCGACCGCGGACTTGGCAAACAGCGCCGGCATCGAGCCGGTGCCGTGACCGATAATCGGCGCCTCGCGAATGAAGGAGACTGACTTGGCCCAGAACACGATGCGCTCGCCCGAGGAATTTCGCTCGTCGGTCGCCTCATAACTCCGGAAATCGGTCCAGATCTGCACAACGCGGCCGCGCAAATAAGGCGACGAGGTCCAGGCCACGGCGCCGAGCGCCAGCGTGCAGGCGCTAAGAATAAGGATGCCGTTACGGCTCAATTTCTTCACGGCGAACAGCGCCAGCAGGACCGGAATGAGCACCAGCGCCGTGCGCCCGGTGGCCACGAAAAAAATGTTCATCAGCATGGCCAGCATCACGACGATAAAACCGATGAGCCACAGCCATTGCCGGCGCGTGAAGCATTCGACCGCCAGGAACAGCAGCCCGAAGATGCAGATGACGAATTCGCCGCTCTGCGTCGCGGCGTTCTTGACCAGCACGGCATCTACCTTCGTCGGGTCCTGGATGAAGGTCGAGATCGCCAGCAATACGACGCAGGAGGCGACATAGCCGCTAAACACGCAATTCGCGCGCTGCGAGCGGCGGAATTGCACCAGCAGCAGCGGGATCGCCAGCAGTTTGAGGAACGAGTCGATGCCGTGCCAGCGTTCGATCCAGGCGACGTCGGCCCATAGCATGCCGATGACGCCGAGCAGCAGCAGCAAGACCGGCAGTCCGCCCGCCGCGCTGGTGAGTTCGCGGGCAAGCTCAGCCAGGCGCAGCGTGGGCAGCAGCGCCAGCAGCCAAACGACGACCAATATGCTCGTGGCCGAGGTCGACCATGGCAGCGATACCGCGACCGCGACGGCAAGCCAGTCGGCCGCCCGCGCAAAAAAAGCGCGGTCGATAAGGCCTGCACCGGCGGGCGCGGTCATGGACCAACCCGCAGTGCGGACAGGCCGCGTTGCGCGCGGACTTGGTCGCTGGCGACGATGGCGGCGAGCTTGCGCTCGTTCTCCGCCAGCGCCGAGCGATCGAAGTCTTCATGCCAGAGATGGATGACGCCGGTGGCGAAGTTGCCGTCCTTGCGGCGCACCCCGGCGTGCAGCAGCCGCACGATGATGTCGGAATCCTCCTTGCCCCAGCCGCTGAAGCCGGCGTCGAAGCCGTCGACGCGATCGAGATCGGACCGCCAGATGGCGAGATTGCACGAGCGCGCGCCGCGCCAGGCGCGCCGGCGCAAGCGGCGCAGCGGCCCGAGCGGCAGATGCAACAGCGCCGACAGCCGATTGACGCCGCCGCGCAGCCGCTCGGCCAACCAGCCGGCCAGGCTCCAGGCTTCCGGCGTCAGGTCTTCGCGCAGCACCTTGGCGGTCAGCGCCTGCGACAGCAGGATGCGATTGCCGGTGACGAACCAGCCCGGCTCGGCCAGGCGGCGATGCACGCCGACGAAATCCGGGCGCACGATGCAATCGCCGTCGAGGAAGATGCAGTAGCCGCCGCGCGCCGCCAGGATGGCGCGGTTGCGGATTTCGGCGGCGCGAAAGCCGCGGTCGTCGTGCCAGACATGCGCGAGCGGGCGGCCGAGTTTCGCTTTCCAGCTCTCGATCGCTTGGGAGGTCTCGCCGGTCGAGCCGTCGTCGGCCACCACCACCTCGAAATCCGCATCGGTCTGGCGCGCGAGCGAGCGCAGCACCGCCGCCAGGGCATCGGGGCGGTTATAGGTGGTCACGATGACGGAAATCAGCTCGGCCACGGACGCCCTTCCCGTTCGGATGGTCGATGCAGGCTTTAGCCGAAGTCACAGGTGACGACAAATCCCTAGGGTGGACCCGCTCTGCAATGTTAACTAGGGCAAGCTTGGCGCCATAACCGACAGCCTTAAGACCATGCCGAAGATATCAGCCTATATCCTCACCTATAATCAGGCCGAGAAGATCGAGGCGGCCATTTCCAGCGTGCTGTGGGCCGACGAGGTGGTGGTGGTCGATTCGTTCAGCACCGATCGCACGCCCGAGATCGCCAAGTCGCTCGGCGCCCGCGTGGTCGACGTGCCGTTCAACGGCTTCGGCGACCTGCGCAATCGCGCCATCGCCGCCTGCCAATACGACTGGATCTTCAGCCTCGATTCCGACGAGCGCTGCACCGAAGCGGTGCGCGACGAGATCCTTCGCGTTATCGACGGCGCGCCGGCGCACGATGTCTATCGGGTGCCGCGCCGCAGCTACATGATGGGGCGCTGGATCAAGGGCTCCGGCTGGTATCCGAACTACCGCCAGCCGCAGCTATTCCGCAAAGGCAGCCTGCGCTACACGCTGGAGCCGGTGCACGAGGGCTACGAGAACCTCAGCGGCAAGCCGCTCGGCACGCTCGGCAACGCGGTCTGGCAATTGCCCTTCCGCAATCTGCAAGAAGTCATCGACAAGATGAACCGCTATTCGACGCTCGGCGCGCCGAAGTTGGTGGGCAAGCGCGTCACCATGGCGAGCGCGCTCGGCCACGGCCTGTGGTCGTTCATCAAGCACTACATCTTCAAGCGCGGCTTTATCGACGGCTGGGCCGGCTTCGTCATCGCCTTGGGCAATTTCGAGGGCACGTTCTACCGCTACGCCAAGCGCTACGAGGAAAAACAGGACTGGCAGCCGCCGCCGAGCAAGGCGATCAAGAAGAAGGACCGCTAGCGACCGCATCGCCGCGTTGAGCTAGAACTGTGTATTACGAGAACGGAGAATATCACACGCTCGTTTTTCCGTGCCGGCGCAATGGCGTTGGCTGGTCCGACCTGCGCACCAATAGAATGGTGCCTATCAGGCCGACCCTCTGGCGGCATTGGCCGCGTCAGCGCCGTTAAAGTTTAAGCCGTTGCCGCCATTTGCGCGGCCAACGTAGGCGCTCCGATTATTCCGGCAACGGTATGCCCAGCTCCTTGAGCGCGCGCGCGCAAATGCGCGGCGGATCGCTCTCGCCCAATCGAGCGACTTGGATGATCTTGGCGGCGATCAACTCCGTGATTTTATCGTTGCTGTCGTTGAGCCGAAGCAACTGCAACGCGGCCTCATAAGCCGCCGCCATGCGATCTATGTCCGACTGATCGAACTTGGCTTCGCGCAATTGACGATAGAGCGCCATGATCAGACTCTAATTGCAAACTCGGAAGTCGGCGGCCGGCCTCAATTTAATGAAGCGATGACCGTTGGCGGCTGCTCGCCAAGCGACGCTGGCACGGTGTCGGGAATGATGAGAAAGAAGGTCGTGCCCTTGCCGTTGACCGCCTCGAATCGGCCGCCGAGTTGCGAAGTAAGGCCCTGAATAATGCGCAAACCTAGACTTTTCGAGTTTGCCGGGTCGAAGCCATCCGGCAGACCGGTGCCATCGTCGGTCACGCTCAACCTGATGGCACCGTCGCCGTCGCGGCCGAGGCCGACATTGATCGTTCCCTGAGGCCGTCCGTCAAACGCATGTTCCAAGGCGTTGCTGATCAGTTCGGTCGCGACCAGCGCGATGGGAATGGCTTTATCGGCCGTCAGCGTCACATGGACCGAATTGACAGAACATTTAACGTTGGGTGCGCCCCAAGCCGTTAAGATGTCATCGCAGAGTTCTTTGAGAAACGCGCTAAAATCGACTTGGAAGCCATCGGGATCGTGCAGCTTGCGATGCAGCTTGCTGATCAGCGTGAGCCGCATGATGGAGGTGGTGAGGGCATCCTTGGCGCGCGGATCGGCAACATGGGTGCGTTCAAGATTGAGCATGCCTGCCACGAGCTGCAAATTATTGGCCACCCGGTGTTGCAACTCCGTGAACATCGTTTGGCGTTGTTGCGCGAAGACTTCCGCTCTCGCTCGTTCTCTCTCCGCCTCCGCAAGGGCGAGCCGCAGTCGTTCCTCGGCGCGTTTTCGCTCGGTGATATCGACAATGACGGCTTGCACCATTTGAGCGCCCTCGCTCGCAAACGGGTTCAAGCCGATCTCAATGGGAAACTCAGTGCCGTCTTTACGCAGACCGTAGAGGTCTCGTCCCGCTCCCATGGCTCGCATCGAAGGTTGCGCGGCAAATTCGGCGCGTAACGCTGCGTGATGGCCGCGAAACCGGACGGGCACCAACGTGTCGACTGGTTGACCCATCAATTCCTCACGGTCGTAGCCAAACAGCTTTGCCCCCTGTGCATTGAGCATGTTGATGCGACCGCTGCGGTCGACCAGCAGGATTCCATTCGGGTCGGCCTCAAAGAGGGCTTCGTGCTGGCGCGCGAGAACCGCCTTGCTCGCCTCGGCGCTTCGCTGTCGCTTTACAGCCGTTTCGAGGAAATGAATCGGCAAAATAGCGAGCGTGACCACGAGGGTGTAAGCGCCGAGGTTCAGCACGTTCTGAAGGCTAAACGCGAAGGAGTGCGGCGGCGTGAGAAAGAAATACCACACTGCCAGCCCAGACAGGGCGGCGCAGAACACGCCCGGCCACAGTCCAGAAAAGAAGGTGGTCACAATCACGGCGAGAACGAAGAAAAGGAAAGGCACGGCTGCCGGAGGTAACCAGTCATTCAGGCCAAAGCGTATGCCGAAGGCGAGGAGAAAAGCGACAACGGCAAATCCGAAGCCCCAATTTCCCCTTGTCCGCCATCGTTCGAAGGCTCGAAAGACCATTCGATAGCGCACGCTGCAAAAACCCTAGCGTCCTTCTGGCGCACTGTATCATTGTGCGCCTCCTTCGCCTTTAATTGTCTGTTCCATACCCGACATAGAAAGCTGTATCGCAATGCAGCATGTGGAAAAGTGGTCCTGGCAATCGGCGACGCTACGACCCATATTGGAAATATCACCGGCCGGCTGCAAAAGCTCAGGCGTCGGTGGCTGAGAGACCGCATCGCGCTCCCGCCTGGAACGGAGAGCGCTGTGGTCGCAAAACCCCAGTCCCCAAATTATTTATTGGCATCCCTGCCGGTGGCCGACTTTGGCCTGCTGCGGCCGCATCTAAAGACCGAAGAATTGATCGGCGAAACGGTGCTATTTGAAGCCGGCGACAGTGTCGATCGTGTCTATTTCCCTCACACCGCCATTGTATCCCTGGTCGTAAACCTCTCCACCGGAGAGATGATCGAAGCCGCCATGGTCGGACGGGACGGGATTGTTAATGGGTTAGCCGCACTGGGGCAGCCGATCTCATTGTGCCGAGCTGTCGTCCAGATGGGCGGCGCAAGTTCGGTGCTCGATCTCGACAGACTGCGGCAGATTGTCGAACAGAGCAGCGCAATCCGGACGGCACTCGTCCGATACGCACAATTTCTTCTTAGCCAGACGCAACAATCGGCGGCATGCAACGCGGCCCATTCGGTGGAAGCGCGGCTGTCGCGTTGGCTGTTGCGCGCCCACGACCTGAACGGCAGTCACACTCAGCAGTTTACCCAGGAATTTCTTGCCGAGATGCTCGGGGTGCGAAGAACCAGCGTTTCTCTTGTCGCCAGCACCTTGCAACAGGCCGGTCTGATCAAATATCGCCGCGGACTAATTCAGATCACCGACCTGGAAGGTCTGCAAGCGGCGTCTTGCGAGTGCCATGAGGCGGTCAGGTTCTCTTACGAACGGCTACTCGGCGAGCCTACAGTTCGTTCATAAGAGCCGGATATTGTTTGGACCGAACAGCCCGACAAATCGCGGGGAAATGTCACGCGGTCATTTCCCGCGCAGTCGATAAGGCGCGGCTCCTTCCGAGATGATGCAACGCGTCATCATTCCCGACTTGGATGATGCAATGCGTCATCACCGGCCGCGCACAATATGGAACTGCAAACATTATGAGACGTTAGTATGACGAGCCGAAGGGACCGCTGAGGAGGTCCCCATGGAATACAAAGGAGTTAGATACCAAATTCTTGCGCGTCCTGGCAAAAACAAGTGGAGTTGGACGGTTTATCTCGGCGTTGCCAAGTCGAAGAACGGTGAAACGAGCGGCCCGCGACAGCGAGCAGTAATCGCCGCGCGAGCCGCAATTGATCTCTGGTTGAGACAGAACCCTTCGGCAAAATCAAAAACGTCGAAAACGGAAAAATTGCCTGACGACGAAACCCCGGCCGCAAGGCCGGGGTTTGTAATTACCGCCGCGAACCGATGCTGTCGATTAGTCAGAGGCTGTTCGCAGAGTCTGTTAACTTCCGAACATATCGAAAAAAATTTTATCCTGGCATTTGCCGGAGGGAACAATTTTACCGCGAACGAATTGCGAGTTCAGATGCGCCTTCTAAGCTGCGAAAGACGCCGCCATGCAGCCACTCGCCATCCCGCAAGCCATGCAACGCCATATCGGTTGTCAATTGGCCGTCGACGCGAAACCCGCCAAATTCGATCCGGTGCTCAAGCCCGACCCACAAGACGGGCTCGATCTTGGTCGTACGGATGCGCTGCAACAATCATCCGAGCAAGCGGTCGGCAGCATCAAAAAAGTTGAAAACGAAAAAAATGCCTGACAACGTTGCCTGGCCTTGCGGCCAAGATTTTTTATGCTGCGCGACCAAAACCAATGAAACGTCACAGCGACAAACGGCTTTCCGTGTTTTGCTGAGCATGGCTACGAAGAGAAGAAAGCCTGGCAGCCGCCGTCGGTGAAGTCGATCAAGAAGAAGGACTAGGGCGCGTACTCACAAATCCGGTTTTGTGAGCGGCTCGTTGAATGTCCGCTTCGCTCCGAAAGCGACCGAATTGCTGCGTCGTCGGGAAACGTCGCTTTGTGCCATTAGCGACATATCGCAGTCTAAGCGACGGCTTCGACAGCCCCCACATTCAGCGATACTTCAGTTGGGTTCCATGCCGTGCTTCTTGATCACTGATGCAACAGCTGTTGAGGCGAGGATTTTGACTAATTCTTTCGCTGCTTCCGGCTGCTTCGCTCCACTATGGATGCCAGCTGAGTACACCGTGATCTTCTGCACGTCCGGTGGCAGCGGGCCGACGTAGTCGACGCCCGGAGCGTGAATAAGCTCGCTGATCTGCTGAAAGCCTATCTCGGCTGCACCGCTCGTAATGAAGGTGCCGATCCGCGCACCGGAGGGGACTTGCTTCAGCTTCGGCTTAACCTGATCGGCAATGCCCATGCGTTCGAACAAGGCCACCATGTGTACCCCACTCGACCCGGTCGAATAGCCGATTGACTTCGCGGCGAGCACCGTCTTTTTCAGCGCCTCGCTTGAACTGATATCGGGCTTCGGCGTGCCTGCGCGAACCCCCACGCCGACACCTGATTTCATCAAATCGACCCGGCTTCCTGGTACCACCTTGCCTTGTTGGATAAAGGCATCAATCTCCGGGCCTCCCACGATCACGAGATCGTAGATTTCTCCCGCCGCTATTTGCTTCTTGATATTTGCGCTGCCTGTCCAAGTTGTGACAACCTTATGCCCGGAGCTTTTCTCGAACTCTGGAACCAGCTCAACATAGATTTCTTTGGTCGCGCCGACCGCGAGTACATTTATTTCTGCGGCGCTCGCCATGTTGGACAACAATAGGGTCGCCGCTGTAGCAACTATGAATCCGAGTTTCATGATGGTCCTTTATAGACTTAATGTTTGCAAATAATCTGAAAGCTCGCTGTCGCCAACTGGATGTCCTCAAGACATTGCGCTCGGGCCACGTCCAGCGCAATATCCGAGATGGGTCATTTGCGCCCGGGACCGGCAGAGCAGCAGACCCTGCTACGTCCGCTTCGCTCCGAAAGCGGAAATAAAAAGCGGCGCTGGTAATAGTGAACAACTGATGGGCCGGTCGCGAGGTGGATTGACACCCACCCGCCCGCCTTTCAGAGGTAAAAGAAATAGCTACTTTGGGCCGCGCGAGCGCTCGACCATCGAGGTGGTCGAATGGCCGGGCACCAGATCGATCAGCACGATCTCGCCGCCGAGCGCTTCGACGAGCTCGCGGCCGACCACCTGCTCGCGCCTGTAGTCGCCGCCCTTGACCAGCACGCTCGGCTTGACGCGCGCGATCAGCTTTTCCGGCGTGTCCTCGTCGAACACCACCACCAGATCGACGGCTTCCAGCGCCGCCAGCACTTCGGCGCGCGCCTGCACGGGCTGTACCGGACGGCCGGCGCCTTTCAGCCGGGTGACCGAGGCGTCGCCGTTGAGGCCCAGCACCAGCCGGTCGCAGGCGGCGCGCGCGCCGGCCAGCAATCGGACGTGGCCGGGGTGCAGCAGGTCGAAGCAGCCATTGGTGAAGCCGACGCGATAGCCGGCTTTGCGCCAGGCGGCGAGGTGCTCGTCGAGCAGCGCCCAGTCGAACACGATCTTTTCTTCCGGCGCCAGCGTGGCGGCCGGCAGGATGCGCGAGCGAAGTTCCGCAACGGATACTGTGGCGGTGCCGCGCTTGCCCACCACCACCGCGGCGGCGGCGTTGGCCGCGCGCATGGCGGATTCGAAATCGGCCTGCATTGCGAGCATCGCCGCCAGCACGGCGACCACGGTGTCGCCGGCCCCTGACACGTCGCGCACGCGCACCGGATAGGCCGGCACGTGCACCACCGCGCCCTCGGCGAGCAGCGTCATGCCGTCCTCGCTGCGCGTCACCAGCACGGCCCGCGCCTCGACCGCGTCGCACAACGCCGCCGCCGCGCCGACGATCTCGTCGTCGCTGCGCGCGGCGGTGCCGGTGACGTCGGCAAGCTCCTGGCGGTTCGGCGTGATCAGCGTGGCGCCGCGATAGATCGAGTAGTCGCGCCCTTTGGGATCGACCACCACCGGTTTGCCGAGCTTGTTGGCGGCATCGATCACCGCGCGGATGACGCGCGGGGTCAACGCGCCCTTGGCATAATCCGACAGTACCACGCTGCCGACGCGCGGCAACGCCTTGATGGCGTGGCCGATCAGCGCGTCCTCGCTGCCGGCGTCGACGGCGGAGGCCGCCTCCCAGTCGGCGCGCAGCAGATGCGTCGAATGATGCTCGGAGACAAAGCGCACCTTGCGCGTGGTCTGGCGCTTGGCGTCGACCACCAGGTGGAATTCGATCAGCGGATGGGTACCGAGCGCTTCGGTCAGCGCATTGCCGGCCTCGTCGTCGCCGACGACACCGATGAAGATGCAGCCGGTGCCGAGCGAGACCAGATTGCGCGCGACATTGCCGGCGCCGCCGACCATCAGCTCGCTGCGCTTGACCGCGATCACCGGCGTGGGCGCTTCCGGCGAGATGCGCGAGACGTCGCCGTAGACGAACTCGTCCAGCATCAGATCGCCGATGCAGAGCACGGTCTGTTCGGCGAGCGCGGCGAGATGCTTGTCGAAGTCGAACATGGCTTATTCCTGGCGCATGATCTTATCCGAAAACCGGTTCCCACTTTTCGGGATCATGCGCTACCGATACCTGTCTTCGCGATCGAGATAGCCGGTGACGTACTGGCCGACGGCGCGCTCCAGCGGCGTGAAGCCGGCATTGTACCCGGCGCGGCGCAGGTTCTCGACGCTGCTCTGGGTGAAATACTGGTACTGGCCGCGGATCGAATCCGGCATCTCGATATAGTCGATATTGGCCGGCCGCCCGAGCGCCTTGAACATGGCGCCGATCATGTCGCGGAAGCTTTCCGCACTTCCGGTGCCGATGTTGAAAATGCCGTTGACCGAGGCGGTGTCGAGCAGCCAGCGCAGCGCCGCCACCGCATCGTCGACATAGATGAAATCGCGCCGCTGCTCGCCGTCGGCGATGCCGTCTTTTTGGGATTTGAACAGCTTGACCGGTTTGCCGTCTTTGGCGGTGTTGAAGACCTTGGACAAGATGCTGGCCATGGCGCCCTTGTGGTACTCGTTTGGGCCAAAGACATTGAAAAACTTGAGCCCCACCCAGCGCGGCGGCAGGTTTTCTTTTTTGACGAAGCGGTCGATGAGCGCGAGATCGAACAGATGCTTGCTCCAGCCGTACAGGTTCATCGGCCGCAATTTGCGCAAGGCTTCGAGCGACCAGTCGTCGACAAAGCCCTGGCCGCCGTCGCCATAGGTCGCCGCCGACGAGGCATAGATGAACGGCGTGCGGGTGACCGTGCACCAGTCGAGCAGCCGCAACGACAGCCGGAAATTGTTCTCCATCACCAGGTCGCCGTCGGTGGCGGTGGTGTCGGAGATGGCGCCCATGTGGATGACGGCCTCTAACTTGCGGCCGTGCAGCCAATGGGCGAGCTCGGCCGGCGGCACCAGGTCGGCGATCTGGCGTTTGGCCAAGTTGTGCCATTTGGTGTCGTCCCTACCCAACAGGTCGTTGACCACCACATCGCTATGCCCGGCCTCGTTGAGGCTGGCGACCACGTTCGATCCGATGAAGCCAGCACCGCCGGTTACGAGAAACATTCCCTGAACCCTCTGAGGGCCATCCTTTGCCCCAGACCGGGGGCAGGTGCAAATATTAGGCCGTAATCCAGCGCATTTGCCTCTGGAAACGGTAAAAATTGCGGCTGGACAGGTTTAGCCCCCGCAGGCTAACGCCTGTCCGGCAAGGCCGGAATGGATGCCGGACCGACGGGCGGCCGTAAACGATGAACCCTGATTCAACAGCGGTGGCCAAACCGGTCCTGATCGTCCCCTATGTCTGGATCGGGGATTTTGTCCGCTGCCATTCGGTCGTGAAGCTGCTGCAAGCACAGGTGCCCGGCCGGCCGGTCGATATCGTCAGCAGCACGCTGTGCGCGCCCTTGGCCGACTACATGCCGGGTATCCGGCGAGTCATTGTGGCTGATCTGCCGCGCCGGCGCCTGGGCATCGCCCGTCAGCGCGAACTCGCCGCCATGCTGCGCGCGGGCGATTACGGGCAGGCGCTGGTGATGTCGCGCAAATGGAAGGCGGCGCTGGCACCCTGGCTTGCCGGCATCCCCGTGCGGACCGGTTTTGCCGGCGAAGTCCGTTTCGGCCTCATCAACGACATGCGCCATGGCGAGAGCCAGCTGCCGCGCATGATCGATCAGATGGGCACGCTGGCGATGCCGAAGGGCGCCACCTTGCCGGCCGCATGGCCGTCGCCCGAACTGAAAGTGCCGGCGGATGCGATCAAACGCTGGCAAACGCAGCGCGGGCTTGATTACGAGCTAAGGCCCATTGTCACCCTGTCGCCTGGCGCGGTCGGCGCTGGCAAGGCTTGGCCACCCGGCCATTATGGAGAGCTGGCGCGCGCGCTAGCGCAGGACGGCGCTTCCGTCTGGGTGCTGGGCGGACCGGACGAGCACGCTCTCGCCGCCCAGATCGCGCAGGCCGGCGGCGCGCGCGTGCGCGATCTTACCGGCAACGATCTGCGCGACGCCATCCTGGCGCTCGCCGCCGCCGACGTCTCCGTCACCAACGACTCCGGCCTCATGCATGTCGCGGCGGCGATCGGCACGCCGACCGTCGCCATTTTCGGCCCGACCAGTCCCTGGCACTGGCAGCCGCTCAATCCAGTAGCTGCGATCCTCGAGCCGCCCGGCGACGAAGCGGCACGCCAGCATGCGCGCAGCCTTGGCAACGACGCGGTGGCGCAGCGCCGTACCGCCGATGTCGCGGTCGAAACCGTACTGGCGAGCGTGCGCCAGGTGCTAAAGGACGCGAAAAAGCATTAATAGCCCTAACTTAGCGCGTTAACGGTTTGCCGGTTCCACGCCTGACGCGCGCGCCATTCCGTGCTATCAAGCCCCCTTCATCCAGAACCCATCATTACCGCATGCCCAAGCTCAAGCCAGCCAATGTCGACCGCGACCGCGCGCAGGCCGCGATCGAGTCCGCCTTGCGCACGCTCGACGCCGAGGGCGGCGGCATCGACGCGCTGGCCGCCAGCCTGCGCGACGGTCTCGGCGCCAGCTTCGCCGCCGCCATCGATCTGGTCCGCGCCGCGCAGGGCCGCGTCATCGTCACCGGCATGGGCAAGTCGGGCCATGTCGGGCACAAGATCGCCTCGACCTTCGCTTCCACCGGCACGCCGGCGCTGTTCGTGCATCCGGCCGAAGCCAGCCACGGCGATCTCGGTATGATCACGAAAGCCGACGTGATCCTGGCGCTGTCGTGGTCGGGCGAGACCGCCGAGCTCAAGAACCTCAC
>JACQDO010000034.1 GCA_016201085.1 Hyphomicrobiales bacterium
AGGCCGAGAAGGATGCGTTGGTGGGGTCGAATTGGCGGTCGAGCCCGGCCAACCCGATGACGAAACCGAGCGCGGCGCAGCCAGCCAAGGCGGCGACGCGCGGCCAGGCCGGCGCGAACTGCCAGTCGAGCAGCACCGCGGGCAGGCGCCAGAACGCCAATTTCTGCCGCGGCAGCGGGCCGGCCAGCCGCGTGAGCACGCGGCCGACCGCCGCCTCGTCGGCTGGCGATGTCGCGGCGCGGCGCTTGAGCGCGGTTGCGAGAAATTCTTCGAACTGTGCGTCCGTCATTTTTTTGTCATCTCACTCTTCCCCGTCAATCGCGTGTACTAAACGCGCCCGTAAATTTTGTTTGCCGCGCACCAGCAAAGTCTCGACCGCCGATACCGACGTGCCGAGGATGTCCGCCACCTGCGCATTGCTCATGCCCTCGCTATAGGTGAGCACGATGGCCGCGCGCTGGCGCGCCGGCAGCTCGGCAATGGCGCGCATGAGCATGCGCTCGCGCTCGCCCAGCTCGGCCGCCTCGGTGGCGCCGGGCGCCGGGTCGACCAGTTCGCCGGCCGCCTCCAGCGCGACCCAGCGTGCGCGCCGTTTGCGGTCGAGACAGAGATTGACCACCACGCGCGTGAGCCAGGTACGGAACGCCGCCAGCGGCTGCCAGCGCGGTGCATGCGTCCATACCCGCAGCATGGCTTCCTGCGCCACGTCCTCGGCGTCGGCGGCGTTGCCGAGAATGCGGCGGGCAAGCCCGAGCATCGCCGGCAGATGGCGGCGCGTGAGCGCTCGGTACGCCGGCTCATCGCCGCGCGCGACCTGGGCCATGAGCGCTTCGTCGCTGTCATCCATTGAAGTGCGGTAACCGCCATCGGAAAGACCCGTCCATTGTAGTCCTTGGCCTATCCGATTAACGGGCGGGGGCCCTGAATCCTGTGGTTTGGGGACAATGGGAATAGCGGGGGTAAATACGGGTATAACTAGCTAAGCTATTGAGCTAACGTTGTTTTGCGACGCGGTGCTGGGCCGCCAGCTCCAATCCCTTAACCAAGCGATAGACCGTTTTGCAGTTCGGCGTGGCAATGCCCAGCCGCGCGCCTTCCCGCACGATAAAGCCGGTCATCTCGTCGATCTCGGTGGGTATGCCGCGGGCGATATCGAGCGCCATCGAGCCGGCATGGCTCGACATCGGGATTTCGCCGGAGCGGATCTTGGCGACGAAGTCCATCGGCGGAAAGGCGAAACGGCCGCCAAGTTTTTCCACCACGGCGATGCATTCCGCCGCCATGTCGTCGACCAGCGCGCGCATCTCGGGCGAATTGTGCCGGGCGGCGTTATCGCCCAGCATCAGCGCGCCGAGCGGGTTCATCACGCAGTTGAAGACGAATTTCGACCACACCGCGCCCATCGGGTCGGCGACGATCTCGGTTGGATAACCGGCGGCATTGAGCAGCTCGCCGAGCAAGCGGATGTCGCCGACCGAGCCGCGCTCAGGCCCGAGCCAGGTCTTGCCCTCGATCAGGTTCTCGACGCAGCCCGGCTCGACGTAGCGACCCGCGTTCATGGTAACGCCGCGCACGACGACATTACCGGAGCCCGCCATCAGCGCCTCGGCATTGCCCATGCCGTTCTGTAGCGTCACCAGCATGGGATGGCCGGCGAGCTGCGGCCGCAATTGCGCCAGTGCCGCAGCCGTCGTCTTCGACTTGGTGAGGAAGATGACCGCATCGAAATGGACGCCATGAAGCGTGGCCGGATTGTCGGTGGTGGTGATGCGGGTGGTGCGCGGAGTTATGCCGATCACGCGCAGGCCCTGCGCGTTGATGGTCCGCACATGCTCGGCATTGGCGTCGTAGGCCGTTACCTTGGCCACCGCCGCCAGCGCCGATGCGAACAGGCCGCCAATGGCGCCGCAGCCGACGATCAGGATTTGCGCGGGATTTTGTACGGCCATCGGCTTCCACTGGCGCATGGTGCGTCTGCGCCGGGCCGAATGGACGAAATCGGCAAATTCCTGTCAACATGGCCCGGTCGGCGTAATCGGCCGTCATCGCGCGAGCAAAGTTGGAGGAACGAACATGGCTGACAAGGCAATGTACGACCGCGGCATGACGATGCGCCGCAAAGTGCTGGGCGACGAATACGTCGATCGCGCGGTCGCCAATACCGACGATTTCAACCGCGAATTCCAGGAACTGCTCACCACCTATTGCTGGGGCGCGGTCTGGGGCGACGACACCCTGAAGCCGCGCGAGCGCAGCATCCTCAATCTCGGCATGATCGCCTGTCTCGGCCGCATGCACGAATTCGAGGCGCATTTCCGCGGCGCGCTGCGCAATGGCCTGACGCCCAAGGAGCTGGCCGCCATCCTGCGCCAGATCGCGGTCTATTGCGGGTTCCCGGCGGCGGTCGATTGCCATCGTGTGGCCAAGGCGGTGCTGGCGGCGGAGGCGGGCAAAAAATAGCTGCGCCGTCACGGCGGAATCACGATACAGAGATAGCCCTATTCTTGTCTTGAATGTGCCTTCATCACGGGGCAATGCAGGGCGGGGTTTCGGCTGTTTTGGCCGTGTTCTTGCCACGGGTGACTGAATGAACCGAGGTTTCGGCCTTTTCCTGTTGACGCTATCGGCCGCGGCCGTTCCGGCCGTGACGGCGCAGGCGCAATATTATCCTGCTTCGCCGCCCTATTACCGTGCCGCCCCGTCGGACGCCTATGACAACAGGCTGCCGGCCCCGAGTTTCTGGGCCGAAGACGACGATGACGTCCCGGTGGTGCGGCGGCCTTCCCCAGCGCCCCGCTACAGCCAGATGCCAGCGCAGGACCAGCACGGACCCTCCGGTGCGCCCAATCGCATTCTGCCTTACCCGGACGAGGGCGACTCGGTCATCCCGCCGGCGCCCGGCTTTGCCCGGCCTTACGGCCGGCCGCCGGTCTATGGCCATCAGCTCGAAGCGCAGTCGCCGCAGGCCCCACCCGCCGCCCGGTACGAAACCGAGGTGATCCGGCCGCCGGCCGAAATCGGGGTGGCGCCGAATACCGCTCCGCAGCAGGGGGCGCCACAGCAGACCGTGCCATCGACCAGCGTCATGACCCTGCCGCCGGAAGATCAGCCGGAAGTCGGGCAGCCGAAGGAATTGCCGGCCAATCTCAAGAAGCAGCTGGTCGACTACAACACCGCCGAGCCGGCCGGTACGCTGATCGTCGATACGCCCAACACCTATCTCTATCTGGTGCTCGGCGGCGGCAAGGCGATCCGCTACGGCATCGGCGTCGGCCGCGAGGGCTTCACCTGGGCGGGGGCCGAGCGCGTCTCCAAGATGAAGGAATGGCCGGACTGGTTCCCGCCGACCGAGATGATCGAGCGCCAGCCCTATCTGCCGCGCATGATGGCGGGCGGGCCGGGCAATCCGCTTGGCGCACGCGCGCTTTATCTCGGCAAGACGCTGTACCGCATCCACGGCACCAACCAGCCCTCCACCATCGGCTCGTTCGTGTCGTCCGGCTGCATCCGGTTGCTCAACGAGGACATCGAGGATTTGTACAGCCGCGTGCAAGTCGGAACCCGCGTCGTGGTGCTGCCGGGCAAGCAGCCGGAGACGGTGGCCAATTCCACCATCGCGGTGCCGCCGGCTGTGAGCAATTCCGCCCCGAACGCCGGCCGTGCTCCGGCGAGCGGCCACCTGCCGCCGGCCATCACCAGCGGACAACTGCCGCCGCTGCGCTGAGCGCGCCTGAGGCCGTAGCACCCGGATTTCTGCTGAACTAACATCGCGCCAACAAGCCGATTACCCGCGCCTTGCGTCGGGATAGATCGGCATATGGGCAGGAAGCGATGGGAGGACGGCATGTCGGATTCAGATTCGGCGCGTTCGGATTCGCGGACCAAACTCAATCGGCGCAATTTCCTGGCGGGTGCGGCGGTAGCCGGCGCGGCCAGCACCATCGTGCCGCCGGGCGCCGCGGCGGCGCCGTCGATGCCGAACGAGCAGGCGCCACGGCCATCCGCATTACCGCCGACGGCGAAGCTGGCCGCCGCCGAAGCGGGAACGCCGCAGGAGATCAAACGCGAGAGCGGCAAGCCCGGCTCCGACTTCATGGTCGACGTGATCAAGACGCTCGACATCAAATATATGCCGTGCAATCCGGCTTCCAGTTTCCGCGCGCTGCATGAATCGCTGATCGATTACGGCGGCAACAAGAGCCCGGAATTCCTCACCTGCCTGCATGAAGAATCCGCCGTCGGCATGGCGCACGGCTACTTCAAGGTCGCCGGTAAACCGCTGCTGACGCTGGTGCATGGCACCGTCGGCCTGCAGCATGCGGCGATGGCCGTCTACAACGCCTGGTGCGACCGCGTGCCGGTGCTCATCGTCGGCGGCAACGACATGGACGCCGCGCATCGCCCGCCGGGCGTGCCGACCTTCCATTCGGCGCAGGACATCAACGCGCTGGTGCGCGACTTCACCAAGTGGGACGACACGCCGGTGTCGGCGCAGCATTTCGCGCAATCCTTCGTGCGCATGTACAAGATCGCCACCACGCCGCCTTACGGGCCGGTGATGATGTCGCTCGACGCCGGCTTGCAGCAGGAGCCGATCCGCGAGCACGGCGAGAAACTTTACATCCCGCGCTACGTGCCGAGCTCAGCCCCGCAGGGCGACAGCGGCGCCGTGAAGGAAGCGGCGCGCCTGCTCGCCAACGCCGAGCGTCCGGTCATCGTGGTCGATCGCGCCGCGCGCACGCCGAACGGCATCAAGCTGCTGGTCGAGCTGGCCGAAGCCTTGCAGGTGCCGGTCGTCGATCAGGGCGGCCGCTTGAATTTCCCGAAGACGCATTATCTCAGCCGCCCACCGAGCGTGATCGGCCAGGCCGACGTCATCATCGGCATGGAGCTGTCCGATTTCTGGGGCACCGTGAACGGTTTCATCGACAACGGCGAGCACGGCATCGGCGTCAACGAGTCCAAGATCAAGCCGGGCACCAAGCTGATCGGCATCAGCTCGGTCGAGCTGATCACCAAATCGAACTACCAGGACTTCCAGCGTTTCCAGGTGGTCGACGTGTCGATGCCGGCCGACGCCGAGGCGACGCTGCCGGTGCTGATCGAAGCGGTGAAGGCCGCCATCCCGAACGACCGCAAGGCGGCGATCGCCAAGCGCGGCGAGGCGATCCGCAAGGCGCACACGGAAGGGCGCGCCAATGTGCGGCGCGCCGCGGCCATTGCCTGGGATGCTTCCCCCATCAGCTCCGCCCGCCTGGTGATGGAGACCTGGGCGCAGATCAAGGAT
>JACQDO010000385.1 GCA_016201085.1 Hyphomicrobiales bacterium
GATGCCGAGCTGCGCAGCCTGCAGCAGGAAACTGATCTTCGGCACGCGCGCGACGGCTATCGCAGCGCATCGCCACCGCCGGCCGACCAGCCGCCGCTGCCGGTCATCGCACCGCCAATTCCTTAACGACGACTAGGCGGTTCCGCTTTGCGGCCGGCGGAGAAGGCGCTAGAACGCGCCTAACCATGCCCCTCTCGATCAAAATCTGCGGCCTCAAGACCCCGGAAGCGCTTGATGTGGCGCTGGAATCCGGGGCCGATCTGGTCGGCTTCGTGTTCTTTCCGCCGAGTCCGCGCACCATCGGGCTGGAGGCGGCGCGCACGCTCGGCGTCCGCGTGCACGGCCGCGCCGGCAAGGTAGCGCTCACCGTCAACGCCACCGACGAGACGCTGGGCGCCATCGTCGAGGCGCTCGAGCCCGACATGCTGCAACTGCACGGCACCGAGCCACCCGAGCGGGTGGCGGTGGTGCGCAGCCGCTTCGGCCTGCCGGTGATGAAGGCGCTGCCGATCGCCGAGCGCTCCGACCTTTCGCCGATCCGCATCTACGCCAAGGTCGCCGATCGGTTGATCTTCGATGCGCGCGCGCCGGAGAACGCGACGCGGCCGGGCGGCCTCGGCACGCCGTTCGACTGGACGCTGCTCAAGGGCGTCGATGCGGGCGTGCCGTTCATGCTGTCGGGCGGGCTCGATGCGAATAATGTGGCCGAGGCGCTGCGCATCACCAATGCACCGGGCGTCGATGTCTCCTCGGGCGTCGAGCGCAGCGCCGGCGTCAAGGACCCCGCCAAGATCCGCGCCTTCATCCGCGCGGCGCGCGATACCGATATCCTGCCGCTCGGCGCCTCGAGCATCGTGAGCAGCCCATGAGCGCGCCGCAGCCCAACTCCTTCCGGACCGGCCCCGACGAGCGCGGACATTTCGGCATCTATGGCGGCCGCTTTGTCGCCGAGACGCTGATGCCGCTGATCCTCGAGTTGGAGCAGGCCTACGCGGCGGCCAAGGCCGATGCGAAATTCCAGGCTGAGATGGACGGCCATCTGGCGAATTATGTCGGGCGGCCGTCGCCGCTCTATTTTGCCGAACGCCTGACCGAACATTTAAGAAAGACGGCCTCCGGCCTTTCGGCGGCGGGCGCCAAAATCTATTTCAAGCGCGAGGAGCTCAACCACACCGGCGCGCACAAGGTCAACAACGTGCTGGGCCAGATCATGCTGGCTTTGCGCATGGGCAAGAAGCGCATCATCGCCGAGACCGGCGCCGGCATGCATGGCGTGGCCACCGCCACGCTGTGCGCCAAGTTCGGCCTGCCCTGCATCGTCTATATGGGCGCGGTCGACGTCGAACGGCAGAAGCCGAACGTGCTGCGCATGCGCATGCTGGGCGCCGAGGTGCGCGGCGTCACTTCCGGCTCCAAGACGCTGAAGGACGCCATGAACGAGGCGCTGCGCGACTGGGTCGGCAATGTCGCGGACACGTTCTACTGCATTGGCACGGTAGCCGGCCCGCATCCCTATCCGGCCATGGTGCGCGATTTCCAGTCGATCATCGGGCGCGAGACGCGCGAGCAGATGCAGAAGGCCGAAGGCCGCCTGCCGGATTCGCTGATCGCCTGCATCGGCGGCGGCTCCAACGCCATGGGCCTGTTTCATCCGTTCCTCGACGAGCGCTCGGTCGAGATATACGGCGTGGAAGCGGCCGGGCATGGCCTTGCCAGCGGCAAGCACGCGGCCTCGATTGCCGGCGGGCGGCCGGGCGTGCTGCACGGCAACCGCACTTATCTGCTGATGGACGACGACGGCCAGATCGAGGAAGCGCACTCTATCTCTGCCGGCCTGGATTATCCCGGCATCGGCCCCGAGCACGCCTGGCTCAACGACCTGGGCCGCGTGAAGTTTCTGTCGGCGACCGACGACGAAGCGGTGGCGGCGTTCCAGCTGTGCAGCAAGCTGGAGGGCATCATCCCGGCGCTGGAGCCGGCGCATGCGCTGGCGCGTGTGCTCGATCTCGCGCCGACCAAGCCGAAAGACCATCTGATGGTGCTCAACATGTCGGGACGCGGCGACAAGGATTTGGACTCGGTGGCGGCGTTCCTCGAAAGCAAGAAGAAATGAAAGCGCAAGCCTTACTTCACCTCTCCCCTTTGGGGAGAGGTCGCGATCGTAGCGAGCGGGTGATGGGGGACCGCGCTCATCGTGGTGGTAGCGTTTGGTCGATCATCTCCAGAACGCCATCGAGGTTCTCGTATACGTCAGTGTTCGTCACGCGCACGACAAGAAATCCGAACGCTTCGAGCATTTTGGTTCGCGACGCATCGCGCGCAATTTCTCTTGGAGACGAATGCGTTACTCCGTCGACTTCGACTACCAACTTACCTTCAACCGTTACAAAGTCGACGACGTACCGGTGGATCGGATGCTGCCGCCGAAATTTCCAATGGGCCAAGCGCCGGCCCCTTAGCGCCCGCCAGAGGCGCTATTCCGCGCTCGTTTGCAATGTGCGGAGCTTGCGCGATCTACTCTTAAAGCGCTGCATCCCCCTCACCCGGCTGCTTCGCAGCCGACCTCTCCCCCAAAGGGAGAGGTATAGCAGAATGTGCGGCTGCGCATGAGCACAACCCGAATCGACGCCCGCTTCGCCGCGCTGAAACAGCAAGGCCGGGCCGCGCTGGTGACCTTCACCATGGCGGGCGATCCCGACTATGCCAGCTCGCTCGCAATCGCCAAGGCCTTGCCGAAAGCCGGCGCCGACGTGATCGAGCTCGGCATGCCGTTCACCGATCCGATGGCCGATGGCCCGGCGATCCAGGCCGCCGGCCTGCGCGCGTTGAAGGCCGGGGCGCGCATGAGCAAGACGCTCAATTTGGTGCGTGAATTCCGCACCGGCGACGACGCCACGCCGATCGTGCTGATGGGCTACTACAATCCGATCTACATCTACGGCGTCGACAAATTTCTGATCGATGCAAAGGCGGCCGGCGTCGATGGGCTGATTGTCGTGGACTTGCCGCCCGAGGAAGACGAAGAGCTGTGCCTGCCGGCGCTGAAAGCCGGCCTCAATTTCATCCGGCTCGCCACGCCGACCACCGACGACAAGCGGCTGCCGGCGGTGCTCAACAACACCTCGGGCTTCGTCTATTATGTGTCGATTGCCGGCGTCACCGGCACGGCTGCGCCCGACGCGAGCAAGGTCGGCGCGGCGGTGACGCGCATCAAGCGCCACACCGATTTGCCGGTCGCGGTCGGTTTCGGCGTGCGCACGGCGGAACAGGCGCGCGCCATCGCGCAATGCGCCGACGCCGTGGTGGTCGGCTCCGCGCTGGTGGACGCGCTTGGCAAGAGCCTCGACAGCGGCGGCAAAGCCGGCCCCGGCACGGTCAAGGCGGTAACCGATCTGGTGGCAGAACTGGCCGCGGGCGTGCGGGCGGCGCGCCGAGTGGCGGCTTCGTGACTTATTTCCGCCCATACGGTTGTTATAATAACGTCGAATCGTTCCACTATGGGTAGCTCATGAACTGGATCTCCAACGTCGTCCGGCCGAAGATTCGCAGCTTCCTGCGCCGCGAAACGCCGGAAAATCTCTGGATCAAATGTCCGGAGACCGGCCAGCTCGTGTTCTACAAGGACGTCGAGGCCAACCAGTTCGTCATTCCGAGCTCCAACTATCACATGCGCGTCAGCGCGCCGATGCGGCTGAAATTGATGTTCGACGGCGGCACCTGGCTCGATATCGGCGTGCCGGAAGTGTCGGTCGACCCGCTCAAGTTCCGCGACGAGCGCCGCTATGTCGACCGTCTGAAGGATGCCAAGAGCAAGACCGGTCTGCACGACGCGGTGAAGCTCGGCCTCGGCAAGCTCGACGGCTTGCCGGTGGTGATCGCGGTGCAGGACTTCGATTTCATGGGCGGCTCGCTCGGCATGGCGGCGGCCGAAGCCGTGATCAAGGGCATGCAGACCGCGGTGGAGAAGGCCACGCCGTTCATCATGTTCGCGGCCTCCGGCGGCGCGCGCATGCAGGAAGGCATCCTCTCGCTCATGCAATTGCCACGCACCACGGTGGCGGTGCAGATGCTGCGCGAAGCGAAGAAGCCCTACATCGTGGTGCTCACCAACCCGACCACCGGCGGCGTCACCGCTTCCTATGCGATGCTGGGCGATGTGCACATCGCCGAGCCCGGCGCGCTGATCGGCTTTGCCGGCCCGCGCGTGATCGAGCAGACCATCCGCGAGAAACTGCCGGAAGGTTTCCAACGCGCCGAATATCTCGCCGAACACGGCATGGTCGACATGGTGGTGCACCGCCACAAGTTGCGCGCCACGCTGTCCGAGCTGTGCCGGCTGTTGAGCAAAGCGCCGGCGGCGGTCGTGCAGCCGCAACTACCGGTTCCGGCGCACGCCTAACGACTTTTGGCGCCACGCGGTATACCTAACACCGTCACCCTGAGGTGCTTGCGCGAAGCGCAAGCCTCGAAGGGTGATGGCCGCCATCCTTCGAGGCTCGCTTCGCTCGCACCTCAGGATGACGGAGTGAGGCTTTCGAGAACAATGACACCCATCGACTCCATCGTCGCGCGGCTGACCGCGCTGCATCCCAAGCGCATCGA
>JACQDO010000343.1 GCA_016201085.1 Hyphomicrobiales bacterium
CCAAGGTAGTCGGCGACGTGATGGGCAATTTCCATCCGCACGGCGACCAGGCCATCTACGACGCGCTGGTGCGGCTGGCGCAGGACTTCGCCCAGCGCTATCCGCTGGTCGATGGGCAGGGCAATTTCGGCAATATCGACGGCGATAATCCGGCCGCCATGCGCTACACCGAGGCCCGCCTCACCGAGGTGGCGCGGCTGCTGATCGACGGCATCGACGAGGACGCGGTCGATTTCCGCCCGAGCTATGACGGCACCGGCGAGGAGCCGGTGGTGCTGCCGGCGGCCTTCCCCAATCTCCTGGCCAACGGCTCGCAAGGCATCGCGGTCGGCATGGCCACCTCGATCCCGCCGCACAACGCGGCCGAGCTGTGCGATGCCGCGCTGTTCCTGATCGACAATCCGAAGGCGCGCTCGAAGACGCTGCTCAAATACGTCAAGGGCCCGGACTTCCCGACCGGCGGGGTCATCGTCGACACGCCGGAGTCGATCGCGGAAGCCTACAACACCGGGCGCGGCTCGTTTCGCGTGCGCGCGCGCTGGCGCACCGAGGACACCGGCCGCGGCACATATGTTGTCGTCATCAGCGAAATGCCATGGCTGGTGCAGAAGTCGCGGCTGGTGGAAAAGCTCGCCGAGCTGATCAACGAGAAGAAGATTCCGCTGGTCGCCGACGTGCGCGATGAATCGGCCGAGGACGTGCGGCTGGTGATCGAGCCGCGCTCGCGCACGGTCGACGCCGAATTGATGATGGAATCGCTGTTCAAGCTGACCGAGCTGGAAAGCCGCATTCCGCTCAACATGAACGTGCTGGTGAAGGGCCGCATCCCGCAGGTGCTCGGCCTCGCCGAAGTGTTGCGCGAATGGCTCGACCATCGCCGCGAGGTGCTGCTGCGCCGCAGTAAGCATCGGCTGGCCGAGATCGAGCACCGGCTGGAGGTGCTCGGCGGCTATCTGATCGCCTATCTCAATCTCGACAAGGTCATCAAGATCATCCGCACGCAGGACGAGCCCAAGCCCGTGCTGATGAAGACCTTCAAGCTCAGCGAGGTGCAGGCCGACGCCATCCTCAACATGCGGCTGCGCAATTTGCGCAAGCTGGAGGAGATGCAGATCCGCGCCGAGGACAAGGCGCTGCGCGAGGAACGCACCAAGCTCAAGTCGCTGATCGGCTCGACCGACCAGCAATGGAAAAACATCGCCGCGCAGATCAAGGAGCTGAAAGTCACCTTCGGGCCGAAGACCGAAATCGGCAAGCGCCGCACCACCTTCGGCATCGCGCCGGCGCATGACGAGGCGGCGATCGAGGAGGCGATGGTGGTGCGCGAGCCGATCACCGTCGTGGTTTCCGAGAAAGGCTGGATCCGCGCGCTGCGCGGCCACGTCGCCGACTTCTCCGGCCTCGCGTTCAAGACCGACGACGCGCTGAAATTCGCCTTCCCGACCGAAACCACGGCGAAGGTTCTGATCTTCGCCAGCAATGGCAAGTTCTACACGCTCGATGCCTCGAAACTGCCGGGCGGGCGCGGCCATGGCGAGCCGGTGCGCATGTATTTCGATATCGAGCAGGATGCCGACGTGGTGGCGGCGCTGGCGCACCAGGGCGGCCGCAAATTCCTGGTGGCGAGCCATGGCGGCAACGGCTTCGTGGTGCCGGAGGACGAGGTGCTCGGCACCACGCGCAAGGGCAAGCAGGTGCTCAACCTGAAAGCGCCCGACAAGGCCGCCGCGCTGTGCGTCGTGGATGGCGAGCTCATCGCCAGCGTCGGCGAGAACCGCAAGATGGTGATCTTCAAGCTCGCCGATATCCCGGAGATGACGCGCGGGCGCGGCGTGCGGCTGCAGCGCTACAAGGACGGCGGACTGTCCGACGTCGCCACCTTCAAGGGCGAGGACGGGCTCACCTGGATCGACTCTGCGTCCCGCAGCTTCACGCTGACGCTCAAGGAGCTGGCCAATTGGCGCGGCAACCGCGGCGATGCCGGCCGCATCCTGCCCGACCGCTTCCTCACCAACAATAAGTTCCGCTCGTCGCCGGCCGCCAACGGCAAGAATGGCGGCGGCAAGACGAACGAGGACGACGGGCAAGAGTAAGCGTCAACTCGCCACGAACAGCAGCGAGCGCTCCGACTTTTCCAGCAGCGCTGCCGCGGTGTCGCCGAAGAACAGCTTCTCGCCCGGCCGGCGGCCGACGCCCATGACCACCAGATTGTGCTTGCGGCGCTCGATCTCGCCGAGAATGGCGTCGTCGGCGGCCTTGTCGGCGAGCACCGCGGTGCGGATGCTCATGTTGTAACCGTCGGCGATCGCCACGATGTCCTTGAGGATAGCTTCTTCATGGTGGCGCGTGCGCAGGCTGCGTTTGCCGTTGCCGCGCACGGCGACGTACAGCACCGTGAGCGGCGCCCTGGTCGCGCGCGCCATGGTGAGAGCGACTTCCGCCGCGCGGCGTGACGGTTCGGTACCGTTCACCGGCACGAGAATGCTGAGCTTGCCGTCCGGCTTTTCCGCCAGATCGCCGCGCGTCGCCGCGATTGCCAGCGGTCCTTTGAAGCCCATGGCGATGTTGGCGACGCTCGCATCGAATTCCTTGCCGCGCCTGGAGGTTTTTTCCAATCCAATGAACAGCAGGTCATAGCCTTTCTCGGCCTCCTCGGCGATGAAGTCGGGGCCGGGCGCTTCGTGCACGATGGTGGTGATGTCGACCGGGGTGTCGACCTTCTCTTCCTTTTTCTGCGTACCCTTGATCTGCTCGGCCGCTTGCTTGACGGCGTGACCGGCCTTTTCCGCTTTCTCTTCTTCTTTTTCCGTCTTCTTTTCGTCCCGGCCGGACGGTTTGCCGTTGCCGTTCTTCTTCTCGGCCTCGGCTTTCTTCTCGGCCGCCTTGATATCGGCCTTGCCCGCTTTCGGCTCCTCGATCGGCTTTTCGATCTTGGACGCATCGGCGATGTGCAGCACGGTGATCGGCATGCCGCGCGTTCCGGCCAGCATGCCGGCGATGCGCGAGGCGAATTTGCCATTCGGGCTGTCGTCGGCCGCGATCAGCAGGCGTTCGAGGTTCGGCACGAAGCCTTTTGCTTCCAGTTCCTCGCGCTCCAGTCGTTGCTTCTCCTCCTTGCGCAGGGGGATGCGCGCGAGGGCCCAGCGCAGCGTCGGCGGCATGGCCATGGTGGTGATGACCGCCATGGCGACGATCATGGTGAAGAGGTCCTGATTGAGCGCACCCATCGATAGCCCGACGGTGGCGATGATCACCTCGGTCGAACCGCGCGCGTTCATGCCGCAGGCCAGCGCGAAGCCTTCGCGCCGGGTGAGGCCGCCGAGCTCGCCGCCGATGAAAGCGCCGCCGAACTTGCCCATGCTGGCGATCACGATCAGCCCGGCGGTGAGCAGCGCGATGTTCGGATCGGCCAGGATGGTGAGGTCGGCGCTCAGGCCGGCGACGCCGAAGAACACCGGCGCAAAGAATGCCGTGATCAGGCCGCGCAATTGTTCGTCGATATGGCGGGTGAGGATAGGGGATTCGCCGATCAGGATACCGGCGACGAAAGCGCCGAGCACCGTATGCACGCCGATCAGGTGGGTAATCATCGCCATGCTGCCCATGATGAGGAGGATCGCGGTGACCTCAATGGCCTTCGCAATCGGCCGCGGCACCAGGGCCACC
>JACQDO010000035.1 GCA_016201085.1 Hyphomicrobiales bacterium
CGCCCGGCAGCAGCTCGTAGCCGGCGCGCGCAATGACGCCGTACTGATTGTAGTTGCGGAAGGCATTGCCGGAAGTGCTGCCGTCGGTCAGCGTCGACTGCTGATAGGTGGTGCGCTCGGCGTCGCCCTTGAGCGACAGATCGAAGCGGTTGAATTTCTGGCCGATGCCGGCGCTGCCGCCGAACGTCGCGAAGATCGGCAGCCTGGCCAAGCCCGCCTGCAAGTTCGGGCTGCCGGGATTGTCGGTCCCCACCAGCACGCGGCTGCCGAGATCGATGCGCGTCAGTTTGCTGACGTCGATGCGACCGTCGACTTTGCCGTTGAGATTGGGCCGGCTCAGCGTTGGCGTCTCGTCCGGGCTGTAGCCGGTATAGCTGCCGCGCAGTTCGCCTTTGAGTTCGTGACGCGACCAGTTCGACTGCGCCCGCAATTCCGGCGCGACGGTGTAGAGCGTCGCCCCCTTGCCGCTGGGTGAGTGCGCCGGATTCGTGTCGTAGCCGCCGATCAGCTCGATCGCCGGATAGAGCGTGATGCCGCCGGTGCGCAGGCCGAGCGGCGCGTATGGATCTTCCGGCTCGGTATGCGCCTTGCGTTTCTTCAAGGGCCGCCGAATCGGTCCGAGTTCGACCGGCGGATTGCCGGGCGCGGCGGCATAGGCCCCGGTGCCACTTTTGCCCGCCGGCTTCTGGTAGGGCGACACCTTGAGCGGCGCCGCCGTCCCGGGCGCGGTCGCCTGTGCTTCGCTGCGCTCTTTCGTCTTGTTATTCGGTTTGGCCTTGCCTTTGAGCTTGCGGGTGTTGGTCGAGTCGAAGCCGGTGTCGCCGGCACCCGATGCGGGCGGCGTGAAGATCGTGGGCGCGGTCAATTGCGCCTGCGCCGGCCGGCTGAATGGCTGGAAGCGCGGCGGATTGCGCGGATCGGTGGTCAGCCGCGGCGTCAGCGGATCGGGCGCCGCTATCTGCGCCACGGCGCCGCCGCCCCCCAGCACGAGGCAGGCGGCCACCAGCAGGCCGCGCGGCGCAACCGAACTTAGGAGAGCAAGGCGCTGCACGTCCGTTTCCGCGGCCTCCATGTTCCGGTTACCGCGGCACGGCCATAGGCGCGCGCCCGCGAACCCGGCGGGAAGTGGTTAACGGACGTTAAAAGCTTATGGTTAACGAGGGGTTGATTGCCTTATCCCGCCCCGCACGCGCAGGGGGAAGGCTCATATCCAGCCCTTGAGCTCGCGCAGCACCACGTCGCGAATCACCGCCATGCCGCCGAGGCTGTCGTTGAGGCAGGGGATGGCGGCGAAATTCTCGCCGCCGGCCTGGCGGAAGATCGCGGCGTTCTCCATGGCGATCTCTTCCAGCGTCTCCAGGCAGTCGGCGGCGAAGCCCGGCATGATGACCGCGACATTCTTCACGCCGCGCTCGCCCAAAGATTTCATGGTGGCATCGGTATAGGGCTTGAGCCACTCGGCCGGGCCGAAACGCGACTGGAAGGTCATGATCAGCCGCTCGTCGTCGAGCTTGAGCTTCTTGCGCAGCAGCGCCGTGGTCTCGCGGCAGTGCCTGTCATAGGGATCGCCCTTGGCGACATAGTCTTCTGGCATGCCGTGGAAGGAAGCAACGATCACTTCCGGCTTGAACTTGAGCTTAGTGAGCTCGGCGTTGAGCGAGTTTGCCAGCGCGTCGATATAGACCGGCTCGGCATAATAGGGTGCCGCCACCCGCAAGGTCGGCTGGAAACGCATCTTGGCGAGCGCGCGGAACGCTTCGTCGCAGACGGTGGCGCTGGTCGCCGCCGCGTATTGCGGATAGAGCGGTACCAACAGAATGCGTTCGCAATCCTGCGCCGCCAGCGCCTCCAGGCGCGAGCGGATCGACGGATTGCCGTAGCGCATGGCCCAGTCGACGCGGATGCGCTTGTCGACTTTCTCCATCATCTCCTCGAGCTTGTCGGACTGCGAGCGCGTGGTGGTCTTGAGCGGCGATTCATCGCGCTGCTTATTCCAGATCTTGTCGTAGTCGCGCCCTTTGCGGCCAGGCCGCACCGTCAGCACGATAAGATTGAGCACCAGCCACCATTTGATCGGGTTCTCTTCGATGACGCGGCGGTCGGAGAGAAACTCCTTCAAGTAGCGGCGCATCGGCCAGTAGCCGGTGCCGTCGGGCGTGCCGAGATTGACCAGCAGCACGCCGATGCGGCCGCCGGTCGTGGGAATACTGCCCGGACTCATGGTGCGCGCTCGTCGGCGATCACCTTGCCGTCGTTCGGCAGCGAACCCGGCGCCACCAGCCTGACCGCGCCCTTGAGCTTGGTGATCGACTGCAAGGTGGCCGCTATGGCGCTCTCCAGCGCGGCGTCAGGCGAAGCGCACTCCGCCGCGAGCGTCATGCTGTCCCGCTCGGCCTCGCGGCCGACCACCAGGCGCAGGCGGCCAAGCTGCGGATGGCGCAGACCTACTTCCGCGATCTGCTTGGGATGCACGAACATGCCTTTGACCTTGGCGGTCTGGTCGGCGCGTCCCATCCAGCCCTTGATGCGCGCATTGGTGCGCCCGCAGGGCGAGACGCCCGCCATCAGCGCCGACAGATCGCCGGTGCCGAGCCGGATCATCGGATAATCCGGATTGAACGAGGTAACCACCACCTCGCCGACTTCGCCTTCGGCGACCGGATCGCCGGTGCCGGGCTTGACGATCTCGAGGATCATGGTCTCGTTGACAATCATGCCCTCGCGGGCCGCGCTCTCATAGGCGATCACGCCCAGCTCGGCGGTGGCGTAGCATTGCAGCACCGCCACGCCGCGCTTGCCAAGCTCATCGCGCAGCGAGGCCGGCAGCGCCGCGCCCGACACCAGGCCGCGCTTGATCGAGGACGCCGCCTTGCCGGTCTTCTCGCCGGTGTCGAGCAATATCTTGAGGAAGTCCGGCGTGCCGACATAGCCCGACGGATTGTAATGCGCGATCGCCTCGAGCTGCTGCTCGGTATTGCCGACGCCGCCCGGGATAACCGCGCACTGAAGCGCATGCGCGCCCGACTCAAGAATAAAGCCGCCGGGCGTGAGGTGATAGGCAAACGAATTGTGCACCACGTCGCCGGCGCAGAAGCCGGCGGCATACAGCGCACGCGCGGCGCCCCACCAGTCGGCGCCCTCGCCCTCGGGCTCGAAAATCGGGCCCGGCGACATCAGCAGTCGGCGCGCCTTGCCGGGCGCGGTGACGTTGAGCCCGCCGAACGGCGGATTGTCCTTCTGCATCGCCGCTATATCGGACTTGCGCAGCACCGGCAGCCTGGCGAGCGCGGCCCGCGAGCTGACGGATTTCGCATCGACGCCGGCAAGCAGCTTGGCCCAGCCCGGCGCGCGCATGGCGCGCCCGACGACCTCCGGCAGGCGCGCGCATTGCTCGCGTTCGCGCACGGCGGGATCGCGGGTTTCCAGGGCGTCATAGTGGTCGGTCATTTGTTTACTCGGATCGGGTCAGAGGCGGAACCAGCGCAGGATATTGAGCAAGGTAGCCAGCGCGGCCGCGACATAGGTGAAGGTGGCGGCCTTGAGCACGCTACGCGCGGCCGGCATGTCTTGTGGTGAAAGATAGCCGCGCTGCTCCAGCACGGGAAGCGCCTTGGCGAAGCTGGCGTCGAACTCGACCGGCAGCGTCACCAGATGCACCACCACGCCGATCGCCATCAGCGCGAAGGCGGCGGCGATCTCCAGAACGAACACACCCGGCGCCCTGACCACGGCAAACATAACCGGCGACAGCAGCAGCACGCCCACCGCCAGCCGTTCGACCCAGACCAATTGTCGCACCAGCTCGTGCCGCCGCTTGAAGGCCGGCTCGCCATAGGCGTGCTGCACAGCGTGCGACACCTCGTGCGCGGCCACCGCGACCGCCGCAACCGAGCGGCCGTCGTGATGTTCCGGCAGGAGCCGCACCGCGCGCGCATCGGGATCGTAGTGGTCGCCTTTATCGGTGATCTCGACCTTGACGTCGGTGAGCTTGGCTTCGTCGAGCAGATGGCGGGCGAGCTCGCCGCCGGTGCCGGGCAAATCCGGCCGCTCGACGCCGTATTTGTGGAAGACATGCTTGACCCACAGACTCGGGCCGAAAACGAGTGCGAGCAACATTATGAAACCGAGCGTGACGAGAATCGGCATTGCGGACCCGAACACATCAGAGGGCGTCGTCGCGGACAGGCACGCGTCTTTCCTCACCATGCCCGGACATGACGCGCTCTCGCGGGCTCAAAATCTCACGCCAGCCAACGCTTCCTGCGACGGTAATGCTTGCCCTCGCGGAAGCTCTTGCGCCGGCCGCCGGAAATACCGAGGTAGAATTCCTTGACGTCCTCGTTCTCGGATAGCTCCTTGGCGTTGCCGTCCATCACCACGCGGCCGTTCTCCAGGATATAGCCGTAACGCGCGAAACGCAGCGCCATATTGGTGTTCTGTTCGGCGAGCAGGAACGACACGCCTTCCTTTTCATTGAGGTCTTTGACGATCTCGAAAATCTCCTCGACAATCTGCGGCGCCAGGCCCATCGACGGCTCGTCGAGCAGGATCATCTTCGGGCGCGACATCAGCGCGCGGCCGACGGCGCACATCTGCTGCTCGCCGCCCGATGTGTAGCCGGCCTGTGCGTTCTTGCGCTCGGCCACCAGATCGTTGGGCGAGCGGTTGTGCACCTCGGCGCCGTCGAACATGATCGCGCCCTTGGTGACCTCGCCGCGCTCGGCGTGCAGCAGATTGGAGATCGCCTTCAGCGTGGTGGTCTTGCCGGCGCCGTTGGCGCCGAGCAGCGCCACGATGCCGCCATTCGGCACGTCGAGCGACACGCCCTTGAGCACCAGAATGACGCGGTTGTAGATGACCTCGATATTGTTCACCGAGAGAAACGGTTTCTCGGTTGCGGCCGTTGCGTCGATGGTCGCGGTCGCGGCGGATGACACCGGTCGCTCTCCCGTCATTCGGTGAGGTAATGTGGGAGGCAGGCGTGCCCGCCTCCCACGATGCCGTTAACGCGCGTCAGCTCTCCTTCGAGCAGTCGCGCGGCGTGATCTTCTTGTCGGCGGCGTATTTCTCCGACGCTTCCTTGACCATCGGGTCGAGGATCGACAGGTCGGCCTTGTAGTAGCCGGAGATGACCTTCCACTGCTTGCCGTCCCATTGCTGGACGCGCGCCACATCGGCGCCTTGGTGATCCTGGCAACTCAGCTTGATCGGGCTCACCATGCCCTCGAAGCCCAACGCCTTGATGCGCTCGGCGGTGAGGTCGAGATGCTCGATGCCCCAGCGCACCTGCTCGCCGGTCATCGGCTTGTTGCCGAACTTGGCCATGGCGGTGCGGATCGATTCGGTGCCGAGCATCGAGTTGATCAGGCCG
>JACQDO010000364.1 GCA_016201085.1 Hyphomicrobiales bacterium
AGCACGAACACGGTGCCGGCGATGCCGGCCATGCCGCCGGTCATCACCATGAACAGCTCGCTGCGCGTGAGGCGGGCGAGATAAGGCCTTATGAACAGCGGCGCTTCCACCATGCCGAGAAAGATATTGGCGGCGGTGGACAGGCCGACGGCGCCGCTCACGCCCATGGTTCGCTCCAACACCCAGGAGAAGCCGCGCACAATCGGCGGCAGAATGCGCCAATAAAACAGCAGCGTGGTGAGCACGCTCATCACCAGCACGATCGGCAGCGCCTGCAAGGCGAGCACGAATTCGGCGCCCGGCGTCTTCAGCTCGAACGGCAGGGTGCCGCCGCCGACATAGCCGAACACGAAAGAGGTGCCGGCCTGCGTGGCGGCGCTGACCGCGTCGACGGCGCGGTTGATGCCGGCGAAGGCCAATCCGATCTGCGGCACCTTGAGCAGCAGCAGGGCGGTGGCGAGCGTCACCAGCAGCGCCACGCCGGCGCTCCGCCAGTTCACCGCGGCGCGGCGCTCGCTGATCGCCCAGGCGAAAGCCAGCAGGGCGAGGACGCCGAGCGCCGATTGCAGCTGTTGCATGTCATGGTCCCCAACACGGCGGTGGTTAAGTCGCGCCACCTGCGCTAGGTCAACTTGAGCAGACAAATCAGCGTTAGGAAAGACGATGGCCAGCGACGACAAGAAAGCTAAAACCAGTCCAGTGCCAAAGGCCGAGCCGACTTCGACGAAGAACGTTGAGGGCGCTCCGAAGGAAAAGAGCCCTCCAGCGGCCGACGCCGCCAAGGCCGCGGGTGCCGAGAAAACCGCCGAGGTATCCGCAGGCTACAGCCGGGGCGAAGGGCAGAAACCCGTTTCGCAAGCCTACAAGGATAACTGGAACGCGATTTACGGGAAGAAGGCCAAGAAGAAAAAGAAGCGGTAGTTTACCCCCGCCCCACGAACGGCATGGTGTTGGCCATCACCGTCATGAACAGCACGTTGGTGTTGAGCGGCAATCCGGCCATGTAGACCACGGCGTTGCCGACGTGCTCGGCCTCCATGCGCGGCTCGATCTTCTTGCTGAGGTCGGCCTGCAAGATGCCGTCGCCCTGCACCATGCGCTCGGTCAGTGGAGTGGCGGCGTTGCCGATGTCGATCTGTCCGCAGCAGATGTCGTATTGCCGGCAGTCGAGCGAGGTGGATTTGGTCAGCCCGGTGACCGCGTGCTTGGTCGAGGTATAGGCGACCGAGAACGGGCGCGGCGCGTGCGCCGAGATCGAGCCGTTGTTGATGATGCGGCCGCC
Organism: Hyphomicrobiales bacterium; assembly: GCA_016201085.1. GTDB lineage: Bacteria > Pseudomonadota > Alphaproteobacteria > Rhizobiales > Xanthobacteraceae > Pseudolabrys. The sequence goes on from JACQDO010000364.1 coordinate 1,283, forward strand.
GCGCGGGGTCTGGCTCTTCATGATCTTGATGGCTTCCTGCGTGCACAGGAACATGCCGGTGAAATTGGTCGCCACCACGTTCTGCCAGGTCTCGAAGGCTAAGTCCTCGAGCGGCACCGGCGGCGCGCCGATGCCGGCGTTATTGAACAGCAGGTCGAGGCGGCCGAAAGTCGATTTGGCGGTGGCAAACAGCGTCAGGATCTGCTCGCGCTTCGATACGTCGGTCGGAACGCTCAGCGCCTGCGCGCCCACGGCGTTGATCTCGGCCGCGACCTTGTCGAGCATTTCCTTGCGGCGGCCGGCCAGCACGATGCTGTAGCCGGCCTTGGCGAGCGCGATCGCCACCGCGCGGCCGACGCCGGTGCCGGCGCCGGTGACGAGTGCGATTTTTGCGGATGCAGCCATCGGCATTCCCCCAATGCGTTTGTTTGGAGAAACGCCATATCACAAAATCGAACGCGGGGAGAGGTGAGCTAGCCCGCCAGCGCCTGCGGCGGTTCGTAGGGCTGGAACGCCTCGGGCGATTGCAGCCGGGCGGTGATCTCGGCGGCGGTCACCGCCTTGCCGAAGCGGTAGCCTTGCATGAAGTGCACGCCGGCCGCGCGCAGGAACAACTGCTGGTCGGCGGTCTCCACGCCCTCGGCGGTCACCTTCATGCCGAGGCCGCGGCCGAGGCTGACCACCGCGTGCACGATGGAGGCGGCATCGGCGGCTTTTTCGATGGCCAGCACGAAGCTGCGGTCGATCTTGAGCTTGTCGAACGGCAGGCGGCGCAGATAGAGCAGGCTCGAATAACCGGTGCCGAAATCGTCGAGCGCCAGCCGCACGCCAAGCGCCTTCAGCCGCGCCATTCCAGCCTCCGCGGTGTCCACGTTGCCGATCAGCACGTTCTCGGTGAGCTCGAGCTCGAGGCGAGCCGGATCGAACGTGGTCTCCGCCAGAGTGCGTTCGACTACCTCGACGAAATCGCTGCGGCGGAATTGCATCGGCGAGACGTTGACCGAAACGGTCAGGCCCGGCCAGGAATTGCCGTCGGTGCAGGCGCGCCGCAGCACCCAGGCGCCGAGCTCGATGATGAGGCCGGAATGCTCGGCGGCGGCGATGAATTCGGTCGGCTCGATTTCGCCGCGCGTGGGATGCGTCCAGCGGCAGAGCGCCTCGACGCCGACCACCTTTTCGCCGCTCTTGTTGACGATCGGCTGATAGAGCAGTTGCAGGCGGTCGTGCTCGATCGCCTCGCGCAGGTCGGCTTCCAGGAGCTTGCGGCTGAACAGGTCGGCGTCCATCGCCGCGTCGTAGATGCAGGCGCGGTTGCGGCCTTCGTTCTTGGCGCGGTAGAGCGCCATGTCGGCGTAGCGCATGATGTCGGCGGCGCCGGCGCAATTACGCTCGATCACCGCGATGCCGATCGAGGCGCCGATCACGATGTTCTGGCCGCCGATGGAGTAGGGTGCGCAGAGCGCGGCGATGATACGATGCGCGATCATCAGCATCTTCTCGGTGTCGTCGCCGATCGAGGAGATGACCGCGAATTCGTCGCCGCCGAGGCGGGCCACCAGGTCGCCGCCGCGCAGCGTGCGCGACAGCCGCAAGGTCACGTTGCGGATCAGCTCGTCGCCGACCGGATGTCCGAGCGTATCGTTGACGTCCTTGAAGTGGTCGAGGTCGATATAGAACACGGCGGCCGGCGAGGAGCCGGCCTGCACCTCGTCGATCACAGCTTCCAGCCGTTCGCCGAAGAAGATGCGGTTGGGCAGGCCGCAGAGCGGATCGTGCATGGCCAGATGGCGCAGCCTCGTTTCACCGGCGGCGATCGCCGCCGCGGTACGGCGCATGTAGCGCAGCACGAAGGCGGCGAGCAGCGCGAAGCCGGCGAGCGCGACCGCGATGAACGGCACCACGCTGTTGACGATTTCGGCGCCGGGCTGCTTCGGCGTCCAGGCCAGGCGCATGATGTCTTGGCCGTGTTTATCGGCGGCGACGTAGATATGGTCGGTCGTGGCGGCCGCGTCCGATTTGTAGATGCGCAGGTTTGGCAACTGCAGCCGGGAGGCGATGTCGACCAGGAATTCGGCATCGATGAATTTGACCGCGACGGCGATCGGCACCGTGGCGCTCGCGGCCGGTACCCGCAGTTGCTCAGGTGCGGCCAACCGAATGGCCGTTACCAAAGCCGGTTTATCGAGAAATCTTTGCACCAGCATGACGCGATCGAATCGGCCCGGAACTCGCGTCTGATCCGGGTCGAAGATGCGGACCGCCGCACTCGGTTCTTCCTCGATGGACGGCCGTCGCAAGTAATCCACGGCCGGCGCAAGATCGGGGATCATGTTGTCGATCGCGTGCAGCGCTGCGCCGGTGTCGCCGAGGCGCGAATAGGCGACGCGGTTGGATGTGTCGACGACGAATACGTATTCGTGATCGAGCAAAGTCTTGAGCCAGGCGGTGGTCAGGTTTTGCAGGGACGCCGGCGCAAAGTCGGGACGGCCGCCGCGATAGTCATTCGCCTCGGCGACGCTTTCAAGTTTGCGCAACGACCATTCGCCGCGATAGGCGATCGCCTTGGTGAACAGATGGCTCTCTTGAACGACGGCGACTTCGTCGGCGCGCTGAGTGGACGAGAGCACCGCGACCACGATGCAGACGATCGCCACCGCCACGATGACGCCGATCGGGACCACCACGCTCAGGCGGGCGCGGTCCCAATGGGTGTATCCGGGTTTCTCGGTCGCACGCTGGCGGGCCGCTGACGGCACGGGCGAATGTCCCTTAAAGTGTCCTAACCATTGGATTTTTCGGGGCTGAACCTAGGTCAGAAAGCTTGCTTTTCGCTTTCGTTTTACCGCACCGGCGGTTGCAATGGGCAAGCGAAGGCCAAATCGTGTGGCGCTGTTAACCGGAGGTAAAATACCGAGTCGAAAAACCGGGAACCTAGCGCTGCATTAGCCGTATAGGAAAATTCAGCCCGGGCTGCGGTAAGGCGGGCGAGGGATGGCGTTGTGGGCGGCGCGCAAGGCGGCCGACCAGCGCTCGCGCAAGTCCTGGAAATAGGACTCGCCCGGCTCGATGCGATACTCCACTTCGGCGGCGCAGCTATCGCGGCGCACCACCAGGATGTCGATCGGCAATCCCACCCCGAGATTGGAGCGCATGGTGGAATCCATCGAAACCAGGCCAACCTTGAGGGCGTCATAAAGGTCGGTGTCGAACTTGATGGCGCGGTCGAGCACCGGCTTGCCATATTTATGCTCGCCAATCTGTAAATACGGCGTGTCGGTGGTGCATTCGATGAAGTTGCCGGCCGAGTAGATCATGAACAGGCGCAGCCGCTCGCCCTTGATCTGGCCGCCGAACAGGAAGGCGACCTCGTGATCGATCTGGGCCGCCTCCAACGCCTTGCGTTCCGCGTTCTGGATATTGCGCACGATGCGGCCGATGCGCTGCGCGGCCTGGAACATGGTGGGCGCGTTCAGCAGCGTTTCGCGCTCGCCCGTGTCCGGATTATCGACGCCTTCGGTGAGGGTCGAGCGCACGGTCTGGCTGAGCGACAGATTGCCGGAGGAGGCGAGCGCCATGATGCGTTCGCCCGGCTCGCTGTAGATATGCAGCTTGCGGAAGGTGGAGACGTTGTCGAGGCCGGCATTGGTGCGCGTATCGGCGATCATCACCAATCCGTCGCGCACCAGAATTCCGCAGCAATAGGTCAT
>JACQDO010000365.1 GCA_016201085.1 Hyphomicrobiales bacterium
CGATCGAGCCCGGCGGATATCTGCTCTACGACTCGACCAAGCCCTTGCCGCCGTCCAAATTCCGCGACGACGTGACCAAGCTCGGCGTGCCGCTGACCGAGATGTGCAACTCCGCCTACACCGATCCGCGCCAGCGCCAGCTGTTCAAGAACATCATCTATATCGGCGTGCTCACCGCGCTGCTCGAACTCGACGTGAAGGCGGTCGAGCAGCTGATCGGCGAGCAATACAAGGGCAAGGAAAAACTGATCGAGCCGAACATGAAGGCGCTGCACATCGGCCGCGATTACGCGACGCTCAATCTCGATTGCCCGATCGGCCTGCGCCTGAAGAAGACCGACAAGGTCGGCGACCGCATCTTCATCGAGGGCAATTCGGCGGCGGCGCTGGGTGCCGTCTATGGCGGCGCCACCGTCTGCGCCTGGTATCCGATCACGCCGTCGTCCTCGGTGGCCGACGCCTTCACCAAGCACTGCGCCAAGCTCAGAGTCGATCCCAAGACCGGCCAGGCCAAATACGCCATCATCCAGGCCGAGGACGAGCTCGCTTCCATCGGCATGGTGATCGGCGCCGGCTGGAACGGCGCGCGCGCCTTCACCGCCACGTCCGGCCCCGGCATCTCGCTGATGCAGGAGTTCATTGGGCTCGCCTATTTCGCCGAAATTCCGGCGGTGCTGTTCGACGTACAACGCGCCGGCCCCTCGACCGGCATGCCGACGCGCACGCAGCAATGCGACATCATCTCCTGCGCCTACGCTTCGCATGGCGACACCAAGCACGTGCTGCTGTTCCCCGAAGGTCCAACGGAAGCCTTCGAATTCGGCGCGCAGGCCTTCGATCTCGCCGACCGCCTGCAGACGCCGATCTTCGTCATGCTCGATCTCGACATCGGCATGAACCATCATCTGAGTAAGCCGCTGGCCTGGGACGACAACCGCAAATACGACCGCGGCAAGGTGATGACCGCCGAGGAACTGGAAGCCGGCAAGGACTTCGGCCGCTACCTCGACGTCGACGGCGACGGCATCCCCTATCGCACCTATCCCGGCACGCACCCGACCAAGGGCTCGTTCTTCACCCGCGGCACCTCGCGCGACCGTTACGCGCGCTACACCGAGGAGGGCGCGCCCTACGTCGACAACATGCAGCGGCTGATCCGCAAATTCGACACCGCCAAGGACCTGGTGCCGCGCCCGCTCATCGCCAACGCCGGCAAGCCGACCAAATACGGCGTGATCTATTACGGCTCGACCACGCCGGCGATGGACGAGGCGATCGCCATGATCGAAGGGCGCGGGCATGCGCTCGACCGCATGCGCCTGCGCGCCTTCCCGTTCCATTCGAGCGTCAACTCGTTTGTCGCCGACCACGATTTCACCTTCGTGGTCGAGCAGAACCGCGACGCGCAACTGCGCTCGCTGATCGTCAACGAATGTGGCATCGACCCGGTGCGGTTGGTGCCGATCCTGCACTATGATGGCACGCCGATCACCGCCCGCTTCATCGCCAAGTCGATCGGCGATCACCTCGACGCGCTCAAGGTGAAGCCGATGAAGGTGAGCTCATGACCTATCTGACCAAGCCTAAATTCCACCATCCCTCGCTGCCGAAGAACGAGCTCGGCTACACCCACCGCGACTATGAGGGCACGGTCTCCACGCTGTGCGCCGGCTGCGGCCACGACTCGATCACCGGCGCTATCATCGCGGCCTGTTTCGAGCTGTCGATCGAGCCGCACCGGGTGGCCAAGATTTCCGGCATTGGCTGCTCGTCGAAGACACCGACCTATTTCCTCGGCAATTCGCACGGCTTCAACTCGGTGCACGGCCGCATGCCGTCGGTGCTCACGGGCGCCAATCTCGCCAACCGCGATCTCATCTATCTCGGCGTCTCCGGCGACGGCGACTCGGCCTCGATCGGCTTCGGCCAGTTCGCGCATGCGCTGCGGCGTGCCGTCAACATGGTCTATATCGTCGAGAACAACGGCGTTTACGGCCTGACCAAAGGACAATTCTCGGCCACCGCCGACCGCGGCTCGAAGTCGAAGCGTGGCTTCGTCAACACCGACAATTCCATCGACCTGGTGGCAATCGCCTTGCAGCTCGGCGCGTCATTCGTTGCCCGCTCGTTCTCCGGCGACAAGCAGCAGTTGGTGCCGATCATCAAGGCGGCGATCGCGCACAAGGGCGCCGCCTTCATCGACGTGATCTCGCCGTGCGTCGCCTTCAACAACCACGCCGGCTCCACCAAGAGTTTCGATTTCGTGCGCGAGCACAACGAGGCGGTGAACCGGCTCGATTACATGTCGAGCCGCATGCCGATCGAAGTGACATACGAGCCCGGCACCGTCGAGGTAGTCGAGCAGCATGACGGCTCCAAGCTGACGCTGCGCAAGCTCGCCGCCGATTACGAGATCACCGACCGCACGGCGGCGCTCGGCTTTTTGCAACAGCACGCCGCCAAGGGGCAGATCGTCACCGGGCTTCTGTACGTCGAGAAGGACTCGGAAGACCTGCACGCGCATCTGCGCACGGTCGACGCCCCCCTCAACGCGCTCAACGAGACCGAGCTTTGCCCGGGCCAGAGCGCGCTCGAGGCGTTCAACGCCAGCCTGCGGTAGCTATTCATTATTACTGGTTGATGCAGGTGCCGATATAGGCGCCGCGGTCGCCGGCCGCCTGGCCGTAGA
>JACQDO010000370.1 GCA_016201085.1 Hyphomicrobiales bacterium
TGATCAGCGGCACGCCCATCTCGCGTCCGATCTTGGCGACTTCCGCGATCGGGAAAACGGCGAGCTTGGGGTTCGGCAGCGTCTCGCCATACCAGCAGCGGGTACGGGCGTTGCTCGCCTTGCGGAAATTCTCCGGATCGGACGGATCGACGAAACGGCACTCGATACCCATGGTGCTCATGGTGTTCTGGAACAGATTCCAGGTGCCGCCATAGATATCGGTCGAACAGACGAAATTATCGCCGGCGTGACAGATGTTCTGGACCGCGAATAGCGACGCCGCCTGCCCCGATGCAACGGCCAGGGCGGCCACGCCGCCCTCGAGCGCGGCCACGCGCTCCTCCAGCACCGCCTGGGTCGGATTCATAATGCGGGTGTAGATGTTGCCCAGTTCCTTGAGCGCAAACAGATTGCCGGCATGTTCGGTGGAATTAAATTGATAGGATGTGGACTGATAAATCGGCACCGCGACGGCCGTGGTCGCCGGATCCGACCGATAGCCGGCGTGCAACACGATGGTTTCGGGATGTTGGCTTTTGGTTGGCATGGTTCCCCCCTGAGGTGCGACGCCGCGAGTTTATATGCGATGACGATGTTGGCAAACTAACCAAGCCGTTGCGGGCTGTTTAACCCGCCGCGTTGGACCCCTTGCGATTGGATCAGACGATCAGCGCCCGGCACGTTCAATAACGTATCACAATGCCGTGTCCGGCCGGCATAGCCCGCCGCCATCGCCGGGCAAGCCGTCCACTTTATCACGTGAGAGCCGCGGACGGATCTTGTCGGCGAATTGCGTTGACGTTACCAAATGTCATTATATTTTGATTCTACAGGTCAAATGCCGATGGCGATCAAGCGCGGCGAAATTCCGCCGATCCTCGCGCAAAAACACTATGCGACGTCGTCGGCGTTCACGCCGGAAAACCTTCTGCGCGAGGCGCGGCGGCAAAAACGCATCGCGGGCGCCAACATCCCCGCCACCTGCATTCTCGACCCCGACGGCGATATTGTGCGCAGCCTCATCGCCCGCGGCGACGCAAAGCTCGACCCGGCCTGGGCCTGCTATCACACGCAGCTCTATTCGTTCAGCCACGGCGGGATCGACTTCGGCATTGTCGGCTGCGCCGTCGGCGCCTCCTTCGCCGTACTGATTGCGGAAGAGATGTTCGCCTCGGGCTGCCAGCTGCTGATCAGCGTGACCTCGTCGGGGCAGATCGTGCCGGTGCGCCCGCCGCCCTATTTCATCGCCATCGACCGTGCGCTGCGCGATGAAGGCACCAGCTATCACTACATGCCCCCGTCCGACTATTCCCATGCCGATCCGACACTGATCGCCGCGCTTGACGGCGCGTTCGAGGATTTTTCGGTGCCCGTGCTCACCGGCGCGACCTGGACGACCGACGCACCGTTTCGCGAGACCCAGCCGGCGATCGACGCCATGCGCGAACAGGAACTGCTGGCGGTCGAGATGGAAGCATCCGCGCTCTATGCTTTCGCGCAGGTGAAACAAAAACCGGTGCTCTGTTTCGCCCACGTCACCAATCAGATGGGCCGCGTCGATGGCGATTTCGAAAAGGGCGAAGCGGACGGCAGCAAGGACGCGCTCAACCTCATTGCGATTGCGGCCAAACGCTTGCAGTCACGGTTAAACCTGTGATGCCGGCGACCGCAGCCATTGGCATCATGTGCAAGGTGCCGCAGCCGGGCTACACAAAAACTCGATTGGCGGCGAGTCTCGGCGCCACTGCCGCCGCCGAATTATCCACCTGTTTTTTGCGCGATGTGGCCGCCGCCATCGAGGCGGTGCCGGAGCGGCTCGGCCATAACCACCTATAAGGCGGAAGTTCGCTCGGCCGCTTGCGGCGCTACGCGAGGCCCCTGCCGTGCCTTGGCGCGGATCGCCATCAGCACCTTTTCCGGCGTCGCCGGCAGATCGGTAATGCGCACTCCGACCGCGTCGTAGATCGCGTTCATGATCGCCGGCACGGTCGGCACCAAGGATAACTCGCCGACGCCTTTGACGCCGAGCGGACCGAGTGGATCGGGATCTTCGACAATGATGGAATTGACCTGCGGCACATCGAGAGACGTCGGCAGAATGTATTTGGCAAAGCCGGAGGTGCTGGTGCGGCCGCCGTCGAGCTTATAGTCCTCCATCAGGCCTTGCCCGAGCGCCTGCACGATGCCGCCTTCGATCTGCCCTTCCACGCCCTGTGGGTTGATGGCGCGGCCGACGTCGTGCGCGGCCCAGATGCCGAGCACTTGGACTTCGCCGGTGACGGTATCGACCTCGACCTCGGCCACCTGGCAGCCGAATACATAAGACTGCCAAGGCCGGCCCGAGCCGTCGACCGCATCGAGCCGGGGCGAAGGAACGATACCGAAGTTGGCGGAGCCGACCGCGATCACGCCGCGCTGCTTGGCGTTGTTGACCGCCTCGGCCATGGTCATGCGATGGTTGGTCCCTTCGGCCCAGACCTCGCCATTGCCGGTGCGGATCAGATCGACGTCCACATCCCAGACCTTGGCCATGACCTCGCCCAGGCGTTTGCGCGCCTCGCGGCAGGCAAGCGCCACCACGTTGCCGACCATGAAGGTCTGGCGGCTGCCGCCGGCGAGCGACGGACCCGGCATGCGCGCGGTGTCGTTATCACCGATCACCACATTCTCCGGCTTGACGCCGATTTCGTGCGCCGCGATCTGCGTCACCGCTGTGCGAATGCCCGCGCCGATCTCGACAATGCCGGTCATAACCTTGACGACCCCGCCTTCGTCGATATCCACCCATGCCGCGGAGCGATCGGCCGGCGCGGTACGGGCAATGCCGTACCAGCAGACTGCCATTCCTCGCCCGCGTTTGCGTGCCATGCGCGTTACTCCGCTGCCTGCCGTTTATCGGCCGCGCCCAGACGCGCATCCAGCGTGCAAGGCGGGCGGACGCCGTCGCCATTGAGATCGCCGCGCCGGTCGCCGCGCGACACCGGCGCACCGGCCTCCCAGCCGGAGGCTTTTTCGGCGGCGTCGAGCACGCGCGACAGGCTCACCGAGCCGAGCTGCTGCCGGGTATGGGTGATGGCGCCGTCGTGCATGGCGTTGATGCGGCGGAACTGGAATGGATCGAGGCCGAGCTTTTCCGCGCAGATGTCGAGATGAGATTCGGTGGCGAAGGCGGCCTGTAGCGCGCCGAACGAGCGAAACGCGCCGGACGGCGTGTTGTTAGTGTAGACGCCGTAGGTGTCGATCTTGACGTTGGGGATAACATAGGGGCCGCCGGACAGGACCGCCGCCTTGTGCACGACGTTGGCGGTCGACATGGCATAAGCGCCGCCGTCGCAGACCATGGTCATGTCGTAGGCGCGAATGCGGCCGTTGCGCATGAGGCCCATGCGCAGCCGCGTGCGCGACGGGTGGCGCTTGGCGGTGGAAATGAAGGATTCCTCGCGGCTGAACACCAGCCGCACCGGGCGCTGCGTCTTCATGGCCAGCAGCGCCAGTATGCCCTGGTAGATCATGTCGGTCTTGCCGCCGAACCCGCCGCCGACCGGGCTCATGATGAAGCGCACCTTTGCGATCGGCTTGGCGATGATGCGCGCCAGCATGCTGCGATGATGGGGGATGTTCTGGTCGGGCGACTCGACGGTAACCACGCCGTCGGGATCGACATAGGCGATACCGGCTTCCGGCTCGAGATAAGCGTGCTCGATCGACTGCGTGGAATAAGTCTGCTCGACTATCAGTTCGGATTCGGCAAAACCTTTATTAATGTCGCCCACCCGGATCGGAATATGCTTGGTGACGTTATCGGGCGCGTAATCGTGCAGCACCGGCGCGCCGGGCCGCATCGCCTCCTCCGGATCTAACACCGCCGGCAGCGGCTCGTAGACCACCTTGATGGCGGCGAGCGCACGCCTGGCGGTGAGTTCGTCTTCCGCCGCCACCGCCGCCACCGCCTCGCCGACATAGCGCACCTTGCCGCGCGCCATCACCGGCTGATCGTTGACGAGCACGCCGAAGCCGTCCTCGCCGGGCACGTCGGCGCTGGTGATAACGCCCTCGACCCCGGCCATGCCTTGCGCGGCCGTCGTATCGATCGACACGATGCGTGCATGCGGATTCGGCGAGCGCAGCACTTGCACATGCAGCATGCCCGGCAGGGTCATGTCGCCGGCATATTTGAGGCGGCCCGTCACTTTGCTCGGGGCATCGATGCTGCGCACGTCCCTACCGATGTAATCGCCCCCTTCGGCATCCACTTCGGCGAATATGACCGCGTCGAAAATCTTCTGATAGCCGGTGCAGCGGCAGATATTGCCGCCGAGCCGCTCCTTGATCTCCTCGCGGTCGGCAAACGGGTTGCCGCGCAACGCGGCGGTCGCCGCCATCACCATGCCGGGGGTACAGTAGCCGCACTGGCTGGCGCCGGTCTTGTGGAAGGCCTGTTGCAGCAGGGTCAGCTCGCCGCTCTTGGCGAGCGACTCGATGGTGTCGATGCGCGCGCCATGCACCTTGGCCACCGGCAATAGACAGGACTTCATCAGCACGCCGTCGACAAGCACCGAGCAGCTGCCGCACTCGCCGGCACCGCAGCCTTCCTTGCTGCCGGTGAAGTTGAGATCGTCACGCAGGAAATCGAGCAGGCGTTGATGCGGTTTGGCGTTGCGCGCGATCTTGCGGCCGTTGACGGTGGCTTCGAGACGGATGTCA
>JACQDO010000371.1 GCA_016201085.1 Hyphomicrobiales bacterium
CGGCTACGGCGACGTGGTGCCGATTACTCGGCTCGGCAAGTTGATCGCCACCGGCACCATCTTCCTCGGCCTCATCATGATGGCGCTGCCGATCGGCATCATCGCCACCGCCTTTTCCGAGCAGATTCATCGGCGCGATTTCATCGTCACCTGGGGCATGATCGCGCGCGTGCCGCTGTTCGCCGAGCTCGACGCCGGTGAGATCGCCGACATCATGCAGCTGTTGCGCGCCCAACTGGCCGAGACCGGTGAGGTGATCGTGCGCGAGGGCGACGCCGCCCATTCGATGTATTTCATCGCCGAAGGCGAGGTCGAGGTGGCGCTGAAAAAGCAGAACGTGCGGCTCGGCGTCGGCCAGTTCTTCGGCGAGGTGGCGGTGCTGCGCCGCGCCCGCCGCTCGGCCACCGCCACCGCGCTCTGCCGCACCAGCCTGCTGGTGCTCGATGCGCAGAACCTGCACGCGCTGATGAGCCGCGATCCGCGCATCGCCCAGCGCATCAAGGACGTGGTGGAAAAGCGCGTCGGCCGCGAGGTGGTCAGCCCCAAGGGCGATATCGTGACCGAGGAGATTAAGTAGTTCGGCCTCATGCTGAGGAGCGCCGCGTTGCGGCGCGTCTCGAAGCATGGGCCGCCCGCATCCTTCGAGACGCCTCGCTGCGCTCGGCTCCTCAGGATGAGGGCGGATAGAGGGGCGCTTACCCCATCGCCTTCTTCAGGTTCTCGTCGATCTTGTCGAGGAAGCCGGTGGTCGACAGGTACTTCTGATTGGGGCCGATCAGCGCCGCCAGGTCCTTGGTCATGAAGCCCGATTCCACCGTGTCGACGCACACCTTCTCCAGCGTCGCGGCGAACTTGGCGAGCTGGGCGTTGTTGTCGAGCTTGGCGCGATGCGCCAGGCCCCGCGTCCAGGCGAAGATCGAGGCGATCGAGTTGGTCGAGGTCTCCTGGCCCTTCTGATGCTGGCGGTAATGCCGCGTCACCGTGCCGTGGGCGGCTTCCGATTCGACGATCTTGCCGTCCGGCGTCATCAGCACCGAACTCATCAGCCCGAGCGAGCCGAAGCCCTGCGCCACCACGTCCGACTGCACGTCGCCATCGTAGTTCTTGCAGGCCCAGACATAGGCGCCCGACCATTTCATCGCCGCCGCCACCATGTCGTCGATCAGGCGGTGCTCGTAAGTGAGCTTGCGCTTCTCGAACTCGGCCTTGAACTGGCTGTCGTAGACCTCCTGGAAGATGTCCTTGAAGCGGCCGTCATAGACCTTGAGGATGGTGTTCTTGGTCGACAGATAGACCGGATAGCCGCGCATCAGGCCGTAGTTGAACGAGGCCATGGCGAAATCGCGGATCGAATCGTCGAGGTTGTACATCGCCATGGCAACGCCGGGGCCGGGGAACTCGAACACCTCGTACTCGACCTTCTTGCCGTCGGGCGTGACGTAGGAGAGCGTCAGCTTGGCCTTGGCCGGCACCTTGATGTCGGTGGCGCGATACTGGTCGCCGTAGGCGTGGCGGCCGATCACGATCGGCTGCGTCCAGCCCGGCACCAGGCGCGGCACGTTCTTGCAGATGATCGGTTCGCGGAAGATCACGCCGCCGATGATGTTGCGGATGGTGCCGTTGGGCGAGCGCCACATCTTTTTGAGGTTGAATTCCTTCACCCGCGCTTCGTCCGGGGTGATGGTGGCGCACTTGACCGCGACGCCGACCTTCTTGGTCATCTCGGCCGAATCTATGGTGATCTGGTCGTTGGTCTCGTCGCGCTTTTCGATGCTGAGGTCGTAGTAAAGCAGGTCGATGTTGAGATAGCGGTGGATCAGCTTGTCTTTGATGTAGCGCCAGATGATTCGGGTCATCTCGTCGCCGTCCATTTCGACGACGGGGTTTGCTACCTTGATCTTCGCCATAGCGGGTAAAACCTCTTGCGAGCGGGTACCGGCAACGGTCGTCGGACTGACGGAAAATTCGGCGCGCCGGCAATTTGCCTTGCGCTGGTACGATGCGCAACCGGCATGCCGGCCTCGCCAAGAACCAGTCACGGCGAGCAGGGCGGCGCTGCCGCCAGCCTCAAAAAAAATGGCCGGGCTGTGCCCGGCCATTTTGCATGTTGTGGTTCGCCGGACTTAAGCGTCAGAGCGCGGCGAGCGCGGCGTTCAGCGTGGCGCTCGGCCGCATCGCGGCCGATGTCTTGGCAAAATCGGGCACGTAGTAACCGCCGGTGTCGACCGGCTTGCCTTGCGCGCCAATCAGTTCGCCATTGATCTTGGTCTCGTTCTTGGCGAGCGCCTCGGCCAGCGGTTTGAAGCGGGCTTGCAGCCCGGCGTCCTTGCTCTGCGCGGCCAGCGCCTCAGCCCAATACAGGGCGAGGTAGAAATGACTGCCACGATTGTCGATTTCGCCGACTTTGCGCGCAGGATTGCGGTTGAACTCGAGGAACTTGCCGATGGCCGTGTCGAGCGTCTCGGCGAGAACCAGAGCCTTGGCATTCTTGTAGGTTTGGCCCAAATGCTCGAGCGACGCGCCGAGGGCGAGGAACTCGCCAAGCGAATCCCAGCGCAGATAGCCCTCTTTCTGGAACTGCTCGACGTGCTTAGGCGCCGAGCCGCCGGCGCCAGTCTCGAACATGCCGCCGCCCGCCAGCAACGGGACGACCGAGAGCATCTTGGCCGAGGTGCCGAGTTCCATGATCGGGAAAAGATCCGTCAGATAATCCCGCAGAATGTTGCCGGTGACGGAAATCGTGTCCTGGCCCTTGCGAATCCGCTCGAGTGAAAATTTCATCGCGTCGACCGGGGCCAAAATGCGGATATCGAGCCCCTTGGTGTCTTGACCCTTCAAGTACGTCTCGACCTTGGCGATGAGCTGTGCGTCGTGCGCGCGGTTCTTGTCGAGCCAGAACACCGCCGGGGTGTTGGTGAGGCGCGCGCGACGGACACCGAGCTTGACCCAATCCTGCACCGCCGCGTCCCTGAGTTCGCACATACGGAAGATGTCGCCGGCCTCGACCGGGCGCTCCAGCAGCACCTTGCCGTCATCGGCGACGACGCGAACCGTTCCGTCGGCGGGAATTTCGAACGTCTTGTCGTGCGAGCCGTATTCCTCGGCCTTCTGCGCCATCAAGCCGACGTTCGGGACCGAGCCCATGGTCTTGGGATCGAACGCACCGTTGGCCTTGCAGTCCTCGATGACCGCCTGGAACAGCCGCGCGTAGGCACGATCGGGAACGACGGCCTTGGTGTCGTGCAGCTTGCCATCCGGGCCCCACATGCGGCCGGATTCGCGGATCATCGCCGGGATCGAGGCGTCGATGATGAAGTCGCTGGGCAC
>JACQDO010000372.1 GCA_016201085.1 Hyphomicrobiales bacterium
GCCGCCGCCGCTGTCGCCGAGCGTCTTCCAGTTGCGCATGCGTTTCTGGATCGAAGCGTTCTCCGTGTGCCAGTGCACGGTGAGGTGGCGTAGTTTGCCGATGCGGCCTTCGTCGAGCATCTCCCTGGCGCGCTGCCAGGCCATCACTTGCGGGAAATTGAAATCGATCATGGTCGGCTGAGCGGCCTGCTCGGCGGCTCGCAGCATGGCGCGCGCGCCGTCAAGATCGCTCGCCAGCGGTTTTTCGGCGAACACCGGCTTGCCAAGTGCGAGCGCAGCGATAGCGATGCGCGCCTGTAGGCTCGGCAGCGTGGCGATGGCGACCGCTTGCACTTCGCTGTCCTCGACCAGCGCGCGCCAGTCGCCATAGGCCTTGGGTACGCCGGCCGCGCGGGCGCGTTCGGCGGTGCGCGCATGGTCGCTGCCGGCGAGCGCCACCACCTGGCACCGCGCATCGGCGCGGAAGGCGGGCAATTGCACGCTGCGTCCGTAATTGCTGCCGACGATGCCGAGACGGATCACAGGTATCGGTCCTGCGGGAGGTTTGGCGCGCGGCATGGATTTGGGCCAAATCGCCATGCTAGGCAAGAGTGATATGGGGTGCTCATGAGCGCAGTGCGCGAGGATATTGCACCAAGTGGCGCCGGCTGGCGCAAGTTTGCCGCGCTGCTGCTGGGCGTGGCCGCGGTCGGCCTGCCGGTCAACGGCGTGGCCGACTATGCGCTGCTCGTGCTTTTGGCCGTGGTGATTTTCAGCGGCGAGGTGCGCAGCGACGGCCGCGCCTGGCTGGCGGCACTGGCGATCGTCGCCGTCGCCATCGCCGGGCAAGTATGGCTGGCGCCGCCGCGCATCGACGAGGGCCATAACGTGTTCCTGCCGAGCCCGGCGCTGGAGCGCGGGCTGCCGGCGGATGTCTATCGCCATCTGACGCAAGAATTTGATGCGCTCTATCCACCGGCGCAACGTTGCGATCCGAAAGCATTCGGCTGCTGGCGCAACAACGGCTTGCCCGACGCGGCCTTCGCCTTTTCCGCCGACGGCGTCTGGCATAAGGCCGCCATGTCGCGTGCGGCGAGCACGCTCGATTTCTCCGATCCGGTCTGGCTGCGCCTCGGCTTCATCAACGAGGCCCGTTACAACTGGACCGCGGAGACCGACGTGAAGCGGGCCGAGCGCGACCGGCGTTTCTGGATGGGCCTGCAACGCTGGCATCTCACCATGCCGTGGTTCGAGGCGATCCGCCTGCCGGCGGCGTATGTCGGCGGCGAGCTGTGCTGGCGCGGCGACGTCATGTGGGAAGGCACGGCTGAGTATTTCGCGCTGTGGCGCGGCGATGGCTGCCGCACGCTCGAGCCCGCCGATGCCGGCCGCCGCGTATTCGGCATCGCCATCAAGCCCGATACGCTCGCCATGCGGCTGACGCCGCCCTGGCCGGTGTGGTGGCTGCAACTCGCCGGCGGGGCGCTGCTGCTGGCGGCGGCGTTCGGACTGGTCGTGAGCCTGATGCGCCTCGAAGCGCGCCGCACCATGCTGCCGTTCGTGCTGATCGGCCTGGCGGTCGCGGTCATCGCGATCGACGACGGCAGTTTCCTCGGCGGCGTGCGGCCGTTCGACGGCGGCGACGATGGCCTGTTCTACGACGGCGTCGGCCGCGTCATTTTGCAGAAGCTGCTTGCCGGCGACATCTGGGGCGCGCTCGAAGGCGGCGAGAAGGTTTTCTATTACGGCGGCCCCGGCCTGCGCTATTTCCGCGCGCTCGAGCACATCGTGTTCGGCGAAAGCTATCTCGGTTATCTCTCGCTCGTGCTGCTGATGCCGTTCCTCGTGCACCGGCTGTTCCGCCGCTTCCTGCCGGAGCCCTGGCCGCTGGCGCTGGTTCTGCTGTTCGTGGCGGTCCCGCTCGGCATGCTGTTCGGCACCAGCTTCGCGCATTACGTCAAATGGGCGGCGCGCGGCTTTGCCGATCCGGCGGCCTATATCCTGTTCATCGCCGGACTGGTCACGGTGATCGGCGCCGATAAAGCCGGCCCCTCCGGCAAGTTCTTTCCCGCGCTGTTCGGCGCGCTGCTACTGGCGCTCGGCATCGCCATGAAACCGATCGTGGCGCCCGCCGCCGCGGTGCTGCTCGCCGGCTGCGGCCTGGTTGCGCTCTTTGGCCGGCAATGGCCGCGCCTTATCGGCTTGTGCATCGGCACCTTGCCGGTGTTTTCCATGGCGTTGCACAATTGGGTGTTCGGCCATGTCTTCGTGCTGTTCAGCAGCAATGCCGGGCACGCCGACCTGCTGGTGATGCCGCCGTCGGCTTACCTGACGGCGCTGCGTCAGTTGTTCTCGCTCGATTTCGGCGGCCTTGCGCGCATTATCCATCAGCTCGCCGATTGGCTGAGCGGCCCGGCCGAATCCTACGCCACCATCCCGCTCAACGCCGCCGGCGTCGCCATCCTGGTTTATGTCGTGCTGCGCGGCCGTCCATTCGATCCCTGGCTGCGGCTGGTCGGGGCCGCGGCGCTGGCCCAGCACGCGGTCGCACTCTTCTATAATGCGGCCATCGCCCGCTACCATTTCCTCACCTGGTTCCTCACGCTGCTGGTGGCGATGGTGTTCATGCGCGAGATCGGTATCGGCTGGCTGCAGCGCCGCTATCCCGGCGCATCGGAGCGCATTGCAAATCTTCGCCTTTCGCGGCAGCTTGCGTCCGCACTGGCGCGCCTTCAGAAAGTATCGGCATGAGCGACAAGCCCACCGGCATCGAGCACGGCCTCACCAATTACGGCGACCGCGATTTCTCGCTCTATCTGCGGCGTTCGTTTGCGCGCTCGATGGGCTATTCCAACGCCATGCTGAAAAAGCCGGTGGTCGGCATCGCCTATACGCCGTCCGGCTTCAACAATTGCCACCGCCACTTCCCCGAACTCTTGGAGGCCGTGAAACGCGGCGTGCTGGCCGCCGGC
>JACQDO010000357.1 GCA_016201085.1 Hyphomicrobiales bacterium
ACCGCGACATGCGGCTGCAGATCGAGATCGGCAACGCTGAGGCTAAGCAAAGCGTCAATCTGGTGATCCTCGCGCGGCTCGACGCGAAGACCGAGAAATACTACGGGCGCTACCTGCTCAAGATATGGCGCGACGGCAAGGCGACGGAACTCAAAGGCCGCATCAAGGACTGCGAGGCCGGCTAGTCCACATCGCCATACGGCCCGGCCGGATCGGCGAGCGACTGCAGCCGCAGCGCGGCGGCGCGCGCGATGCTTAGCATCATCGCTTTGCGCGTGGCGGCCGGCAACTTGTGCTCGGGCGCCTGGCATTTGAATTCGGCGCCGAAGGCATCCGCCACGATCAGCCCGCAGTCGGGCGGAAAAATCTCGCACGGCACCTCCAGCGAGGTGGCGAAGAACAGCCGGTCGCAATGGCGCGGTAGTCCTGCCATTTCTGGTCGGCGCGGAAGTCGGCGACCGAGGACTTGATCTCGACGATCCAGATGTCGCCGCCGGCATCGAGCGCCACCAGATCGGCGCGCCGGCCGGAGCGCAGACTTAATTCGCTCACCACGCAGAAGCCGTGCGCGTGCAGCAGCCGCGACGTGCCGCGCGCGATCCTGAGCGCGGTGTCCGACTGGCGGCCGTCGGGCTGCACTTGCAGCGGCGTGGCGGCGAGCTTCATGGCTTATTCTAGCGTGTCGCGAGGCGTTCGGGAAACGCCGCGGCCAGCGCCGCGCGGGTTGGCTCGATGACGCCGCGCTCGGTGATCAGCCCGGTGACGAGCCGCGCCGGCGTCACGTCGAAGCCGTAATTGGCGACCGGCGAGCCGTCCGGCACCACCTGCACCGTCTCAATGCGGCCGTCGGCGGTCTTGCCGGTCATGCAGGCGACTTCGGCGGCGGCACGCTGCTCGATCGGGATTTCCGCCACGCCATCGCTCAGCATGAAGTCGATGGTCGGCGACGGCAGCGCCACATAGAACGGCACTCTGTTGTCGCGCGCGGCAAGCGCCTTCAGATACGTGCCGATCTTGTTGCAGACATCGCCCTGCGCGGTGACGCGGTCGGCGCCGACGATCACCAGGTCGACCATACCGTGCTGCATCAGATGGCCGCCGGTATTGTCGGGGATCACGGTATGCGGCACGCCGTGCTGGCCGAGCTCCCAGGCGGTGAGCGAAGCGCCCTGGTTGCGCGGGCGCGTCTCGTCGGCATAGACGTGCAGGGCGATGCCCTCATCGTGCGCCGTGTAGATCGGCGCCGTCGCGGTGCCGACGTCGACCGTCGCCAGCCAGCCGGCATTGCAGTGCGTGAGCACATTGACGCATTTGCCGTGCTTGCGCGCCGCGATGTCCGCGATGATTTTCAGTCCATGGCGACCGATCGCCCGATTGTTGGCGATGTCCTGCTCGGCAATCTCATTGGCGCGCTGCAAGGCCGCCGCGGCGCGCTCGCCGCGCGGCCGGTTGCGCAGCGCCGCCAGCATCTCGTCGAGCGCCCAGCGCAGATTGACCGCCGTCGGCCGGGTGGCGAGTAGGCTGGCCCTGGCGCGCTCCAAGCCTTCGTCGGAGGCATCCTCCCGCATCGCCAGCCACATGCCGTAAGCGGCCGCCGCCCCGATCAGCGGGGCGCCGCGTATCTGCATGGTTTGAATGGCGCGCGCGGCATCGACCAGCGTTTTGAGCCGCGCCACAGCGAAACGGTGCGGCAGCAGCGTCTGGTCGACGATGCCGACGCACGTGCCGTCGCTTTCGACCCAAATGGTGCGTGTCGGTTTGCCGTCCACCTGCATGCGCGATTCATAGCCCGCTTCAACCCACCCGACAAATTGCGGCGGCCCGCCCAAGGTCGGGCGGACGCCGCCATAAATCGGTCCACGGCCGGCCCCAATTCCGGCCCGCGCCCGACGCCATGGCAGCGGAACATTGCCCGCTCTGAGATTCTTCCATCAAAGGAGTGAACTCATGTCGATGCAGATTGCGAGGGCCGCGGCTCTCGCTTTTTTTATGCTGCCGTTCGCTTGGGCCGTCCCGATCTCGGCCCATGAAGGCGTCACGACTTCGGCCAAGATCAAGCCCGCGGTCGAAGTCGCTTTCGTGCTCGACACCACCGGCTCCATGGGGCCGCTGATCGAAGGCGCCAAGCGCAAGATCTGGTCGATCGCCACCGCGATTGTCGACGCCAATCCCGAGGCCGAAATCCGCATGGGCCTGGTCGCCTATCGGGATATCGGCGACGACTATGTGACCAAAACCTTCAATCTGACGACCGACATCCAGGACCTCTACGCCAATCTGCTGGAGCTCAAGGCGCGCGGCGGCGGCGACTGGCCGGAAAGCGTCAACGAGGCGCTGCATGTCGGCGTGACCAAACTGTCCTGGACGCAAGGCGAGGAAATCTGCCGCATCGTGTTCCTGGTCGGCGACGCGCCGCCGCACATGGACTATGCGCAGGACGTGAAATACCCGGAGGTGATGCGCATGGCGCGCGAGCGCGGCATCGTGGTCAACGCCGTGCAGGCGGGCGGCGCGCGCGACACCGAACGGGTGTGGCGCGAAATCGCGCAGATGGGCCGCGGCCGCTACATCCCTATCCCGCAGGACGGCGGCCATCTGGTGGTGATCGAAACGCCCTATGACGACGAGATCATCGAGTTGCAGGGCCGCATCAACGACACCGTCATCCCCTACGGTCCGCGCCACCAGCGCGGCAGCGTCGAGCAGAAGACCCGGCAATTCGCCTACGCACCGAGAACGACCGCCACCGAAATGGCCGGCTACATGGCGCGCAATGCGGCGAAGAATTCCGGCGAAGCCATCACCGGCGCCGGCGATCTGGTCGCCGATCTCAAGGCCGGGCGGCAGAAGCTCGCCGCGGTCAAGGACGACGAGCTGCCCGATAACCTGCGCAACATGAAAGCGGCCGAACGGCAGGACTTCATCGACAGGCAGTCGGCCAGTCGCAAGGCGCTCAACGAGCGCATGGCCACGCTGGTGCAGCAGCGCGACCGTTATGTGCTCGATCACGCCAAGAAAGGCCCGACCCGCACCGCCGACAGCTTCGACCGCGCGGTCGAGGACACGTTGCGCGCGCAGATCAAGCGTTAGGCTTGCTGCGCCGACGGCTTTGCCGCAATCTCCCGCCGGCGCAAACCGGCGGGGGAAGCGGCGATGCCACCGATCAACTACGAAGTCGAATACGACAACCGCGCGCGCGTGCCCGAGCATCCCGAAATCTTCGCGCGCTGGCAGCGCGAGGCAGCGGCGTTCCGCGCCGCCGCGCGCGACGCGCAACTCGGCCTGCGCTATGGGCCGGGCCCGCGCCAGACCGTCGACCTGTTTTCGGCCCAGGACGACAACGCACAGACGCCGCTGGCTTTGTTCATCCATGGCGGCTGGTGGCGCTCGCTCGAGCCGGCGATGTTCTCGCAACTGGCGGCCGGACCGAACGCGCGCGGCGTCACGGTCGCTCTCGCCGGCTACGAGCTCTGCCCGCAGGTCTCGATCGCGCAGATCGTCGAGCAGATGCGCGGCGCCTGTCTCTGGCTGTGGCGCAAAGAGCGCAAGCGCATGGTGGTGTACGGCCATTCCGCCGGCGGACATCTTGCCGCTTGCCTGCTGGCGCAGGACTGGCAGGCGGTGGCTTCCGATGCGCCGGCCGATCTGGTGCCGGCCGCTTACGCCATCTCCGGCGTGTTCGATCTTTCCCCGCTCACGCAGGTGTCGATGAACCAGGATTTGCGGCTGGACGAGGCGGAAGCACGCCGCGTGTCGCCGCTGCACTGGAAAGTGCCCGCCGGCCGCAGCTTCGACGCCGTGGTGGGCGCGCTTGAATCGAGCGAATTCCTGCGCCAGAGCAAGATCATCGCCGACGGCTGGGGCGCGCGTGGCGTCGCCACGCGCTATGCGGAAATCGCCGGCGCCAATCATTTCACCGCCATCGATCCGCTCAGCGACGCCGGCAGCGCGATGAGCCAACGCGTCGCCGAACTGGCGAAGCGGGTCCATGCAATAGCGCTTTAATTCTTTGCGCATGATCTTATCCGAAAACCGGTTCCCACTTTTCGGGATCATGCGCTAGAACCAATACCGGCGCGCGAAGGCTATGGTCAAAGCCGCGCCCACCACCACGATCACCACGCGCATGATCCCGCGCGGCACGATGCGCGCGAGCTGCGAACCGGCCAAGGCGCCGACGAGGCTGCCGGCCATCAGCGCCAGCGTCTGCGGCCAGGGGATGGCGCCTTGCGTCGCGAACACCACGCTGGCGGCAAAAC
The DNA here is from genome assembly GCA_016201085.1 of Hyphomicrobiales bacterium. Lineage (GTDB taxonomy): Bacteria > Pseudomonadota > Alphaproteobacteria > Rhizobiales > Xanthobacteraceae > Pseudolabrys. The sequence continues at coordinate 4,260 of JACQDO010000357.1, forward strand.
CGTTCAGGCTGGAGACGAAATTCTTCGCGACATTGGCGGAGCGATAGTCGCCGCCGGTCGCCAGGCTGAACACGGCCAGGATCAAGATGCCGACGCCGGCGCCGAAATAGCCGCCGTAGAACGACACCGGCAGCAGCACTTTCAGGCTGCCGACATTGAAGGCAATGGCATGGCCGCGGTCGGCGGCGCGCGCGTGCAGCCAGGCGCCGATGCGCTCGGAAAAGGCGAACAGCACCGTGGCGAAGCCGAGCAGCAGCGGCACGATCACGGCGAACATGCGCTCCGGCGTGAGCATCAAGACCGAAGCGCCGAGCGCCGCGCCGACGACCGAGGCGACGATCAGGCCGACGAAAGCGCGATTGAACGGCGGCAGCTGCGAGCGGTCGGCGAGCGCGGCCAGCATGGTCGCCGGCGTCAAGGCGGTGAGATTGCACATGGCAGCGGTCTGCGGCGCGATTCCAAAGGCGATCAGCACCGGATAGACTACGATTGCCGCGCCGCCGACCATGGAGGCGATCATGCCGGAGGCAACGCCGGTGATAACCAGAAGCGCGGAAGTCATGAGGTCCATGGGAGCAGCAATACAGGTGGGAGCGATGAGGCTTTAGCAAGGGATGCTGCTTTCTTATCCCACCGCGGTCGCAAGAGGGAAACAGCAGGCATGCATGAGCGCCCGTATTCTTTGCTGGCCCCGGGCAGGCCGTCTCCTTTTCCCGCCTTCGCCCTGCGGGCTTCGGCGGACGAGTCCGTTCCCCTCAAAAGATGAGGGGGTGGCGCGCCGAGTCAGGCGCAACCTTAACAGTGCACGCACCGTTTCCGGTAACGTGCGGGCGCCTTTCGGCGCGCCACCCGAGCGAATAGGCTCGGGCTTATTTGCGGCGGTTCTCCTTACGGCACCGGTCCGCGCTTTCCGGCGAGCGTAGTAATGCCCCACCTGTCAGCGAGCTCCTCGCAGGAGGTCCTAATGCCTCCGGGCGGGGGCCGGCGCCGCCCGGGGGCTTGGGGGGTGCGTTCATCCCCCGCCCGCAGGCACCGCATCCGGCTCCACCATCAGACGCCTCTAGATGACGCCCCTCGATGAACCGGACGCAACTAGGACAGCATACCTTGGGAAAGTAGTCAAGAGATTTTGGAAAAAAACCCCGCCGGCGTCCCGGCGGGGTTTTGCAACACAACCGTTGAGACAGGCGATCAGATCGCCATCTTGAGTTCCTTGGTGGCGCGGAAGGCCACCTTCTTGCTGGCCTTGATCTTGATCGCTTCGCCGGTGGCCGGGTTGCGGCCCATGCGGGCGGCGCGCTTGCGCACTTGCAAAATGCCGAGCCCGGCGATCTTCACCCGCTCGCCCTTCTTCAGGTGCTTGGTGATCAGCCCGACGAGATCCTCCAGCATCTGGGCGCCCTGCTTCTTGGTCATCTGATGCTGCTCGGCCAGCGTATTGGCCAGAAACTTGGTGGTGATCGGCTTACTGGCCTTCGGCTTCGCCGTTGCGGCTGCTGTTGCCATGGACTTCTGCTCCCTCGTTGCGCACCATGCGCGGTCCCTTTAGGCCTAGGAGATTCGCGGCCTCGGCGCAAAGCGTCCGCGGCCGGAATAGCGATTTAACCACAGAAACTAAGCTTTTTTGGCGGTCGCGGAACCGCCTGGCGGCCGTTGCCGCTTGCGGCGGTTTCGTCTATTGAAGCGGACAGGCGCCCGTAGCTCAGCTGGATAGAGCGTTGCCCTCCGAAGGCAAAGGTCGGACGTTCGAATCGTCTCGGGCGCGCCAATTTCTCCCGCAAAATCAACTCAGTCGATTGCGAATCGGTTATCCTGACCGGTTTCGCAATCGGCTTGGCACAATTTTGGCACAGTTGAACATGCGTGAGGAGAATACCGATGGCGACAATTCGACAAAAAGGACCGGAGCAGTGGCATGCGCAAGTTCGGCGGACGGGCTGGCCCGCTGTCACTGACACGTTGCGCACGCGCAAAGACGCTGAGGCGTGGGCGCGCGATGTCGAGTCGCAAATGGATCGCGGTATCTTTGTCGACCGCTCCGCCGGGGAACGAACAACATTCGGCGAGACCATCAAGACCTACATCAAGGAGGTCACCGAAAAGCGCCCCGGAGAGGCCTCACGAGCTTCCGAGAAATCGAGGCTGGAGCGGTTCATGCGGGATGAACCGAAGCTGTGTGCTTATGCCGTTGCCCATCTCCGGCCTGAGCACTTCGAGGACTATCGCGACCGCCGCCTCACTCAATTCGTCACCCGTGGCAAGCCAGGCGGGCGCGGTCAATACAAGCTGGAGAAGAGCAAGCCCGGTCGGTTTCGCAAGGATGGCACCCCGCGCGCCAACGCGGCCGAGCCGAAGGCGCCCCCAAAACCTCCGAAGAAGGTGAAGCCCGGCACGGTCAAACGCGAACTGACTGCCCTCAAGCGGGTCATCGATCATCGCAAGCGAAAGCTGGGTCTGCTGATAAATCCTTTAAACACCGAGGACGTGAAAAGACCTGTCGTTAACGACGAGCGTGACATTCGTCTTGAAGATGCCCAGATCGATGAGTTGGTCGCCGAGTGCTATCGGTCGAACAACCCCTGGGTCGGATCGATCGTCGAATTCGCGTTTGAGGTGGGGCCCCGGCGGGGAAATCTTCTGCGGCTAAAATGGGTCGATGTCGATATCAAGGGACGCAGCATTCTTCTGCGCGGCGTAAAGAACTCGCGAAATCCGGAAGAAGTCATCAACGTCCCCGTCGGTCTTTCGCCGCGCGCTCTTCAGATCTTGAAGGCCCTACCTCGTTCGCTGGATGGTCGCGTGTTTGCAATTTCTGCGAACGCGCTTAAGTCGGCGTTTAATCGTGCACGGCACAAACTCGGACTTGATCATTACCGGTTTCACGACATCCGCCATGAATTGATCTCGTCGCTCATCGAGGCTGGTTGGTCGGACACACAGGTCATGGCGCAATCTGCGCACCGCGATCCGAAAAGTCTGAAGCGCTATGCCAATCTGCGGCACGTCCGTTCGTTTGAGTTCGGCTTGCATATTCGCGGAAAGGTTGTAATCTCGGGACCGCTTCGATTGGGCAGTCGGTTTCAATAAGACCCAACGCAGCCAAATGGGGCAGTTTCGGGGGAGCGCGTGGAAGAGCAGGTCTTTGACCGGCCGTGCATTGACGTCTGGCGAGCAGAGCGGTCTGGCAAGCACGCCATCCGAGCCGCAAATTTAATAGTCGGACTCGCGTCCCTACACGCCGGCTCACACCTCATCGACTTTGGGTGTGGGGTCGGCCAGATAGCGTGCGCACTAGCAGAGAGAGGCATTCGCGTTACTGGTATCGATCGCAGTCACGACGCCATCGCGGAAGCCAAACGCACTGCGACAAACTCACTTGTCAATTTCATCGAGGCTGATTGGCGAACCTACGTGCCGAACGATACGTTCAATTGCGCGCTATTTTGGTACACAACGCTCTGCGCCGGATATGAACGAGACCTGCTAGCGATATCCACTGCAAGACAATCTCTTCACAGCACTGGAATACTTCTTATCGAAACGCGTCACTGGGATCGTATGGTGCGGCGTTTTCAAGACCGATCGGAACGGCGCACCGATGAGAGCCAGCTTATAGAAGAACATACGTACGACCCCACGACCGGGCTACAGACGACCGACGAATGCTACGTCTCTCCTCAGCGTACGGTTCGGCGCCGTTATCAGACACGCCGCTATGCGTTTGCCGAACTTCGCGAGATGTGTTTTCGCGCGGGCTTCAACACGATTGAGGGTTTTGATGAGCATGGTAGCCCGCTCTCGAATGAAAGCGAGCGCGCCATCCTTCGCGCAACAGCAAGCGGGGTGGCGAAGTGAAATTTCCAATCTTGTTGCGTCGCGGACTTTCGCAGGAACATGAAGAGCGTTGGCGCCAATATTATCTTCAACCTTCAGATCGCGACAGAAAACGCGAGGACGGAATCTGGCGCCGAACCCAACAACAATGGAATGCAGCTGAATCCGGCTGGCGCTGCCCGTCTGATCAGCGTCGCCGGATTGTATATTACACTCACGAATATGATTTGCAGCGGATCGGCAACCGCACTGATCTGGTATTGCGCAACACTTACATATATTACTCATTATCTCTTCCATAGCATGAGGTATTTCCCGAACTGAAGCGCGTCGAGAAGGCGCTTGAGCAAGGCGGGTGGTATCTCCGCACAAGGTCAGATTTCTCACAGCAATGGATACTTGGGGAGCTCATCTGCTCCCTATCTTACGTACTTCATCACCCTGAAGACCTTCAGGCAGACCGGGCCCTTCCGACCACCTATCGAACACTTGACGTCGCGCTACAGAGCGGGGACTTTGCGCCGGCCGCCAAACGGCTGCCATGGGAGGTTTTGGCAAAGGGAATACGTAAGAAGGATACAAGAGGCCGACCAACGTATGTATCCGATCTTTCTCATTTAGCCCGGCTTTGTCCCTTCCATGTAGAAGTCGGTTGCGGCCCTTCGATCGAGGCCGGCATCCCCGCATTGCACCATCTGCATGACATTTACCGGGTGACGAATACCGATGCCGGGCAGTTTATTTTTGGGGGCCAACAAGACGATTTGATTGAGAGATTGTTACTTCGGCCATCCTCGGAATTTCCAAAACTCGGCGAACTATTCCAATCGGGGTTCATCGCCGAGCCCACGCTGGCGCATAAATCATTGTTAGCGTTGCGCGAAGCAGGTCATTTGGTGGGCCCTATAATGACCAACAATTTCGACGGGCTCGCGCACCGAGTTGGCCTGCGTGAGCATTTCCTTCGCAGATATGACGAGGCTGTTCCCGAGGTCGAGTTCAGTTCAGAGGCGAAGAGCCTACTGGTCATTGGAAGTCATGCTGACCGCCGCCGCGTTCAGACCCGCGCACGCGATCGTGGGCTTCAGGTGGTTTTCCTCGACCCTGAGGGTTATCGGATCGACGGCCGTTTCGTTGAGTATCCGCTCGAAGGCCCGCGAGACGGCGACCTTGTGTGCCGTCAAACTGCGACTGAAGGGCTCACGTCCCTTTGTTCGCTGCTTGGGATTCGACCATGAAACCGGTAAGGCTTCTAGCCCCGAGCTCTCTTATTTTCACGGAGATGGCCGCCGTCGATAATGCATCTCAGGCGCTAGCAATGTGGTGGCACGAATACGCAAGCACACGCCCCGCGCTTTTCAATGGCCCTCTCGTTGCGTGCCATTCGTGTGAACTTGGTCCTGACGGCACAGCCCGCGTCGAATGGTACCGCACGTCCTACGCACACTACCTCCAGCGGGTTGCACCCAATCCGGTTACCCATGCTGCACGCGCGTTATTCTGCTCTGTAGTTCTACTTTCCAACACACGCGAGCTCGTCATTGGGCAGATGTCGGAAAACACGTCTTCGCCCTTACGCTTACAGCTCCCTGGTGGAAACATTACACTGCCAAGCTCAACGGGTCTTTCACTTGCTCACTGTGCGACAGACGCTTGCCAGGAATTGAGAGAGGAAGTCGGTATATCACTGGACGTTTCGGACCTTCGCTTGTGGCGTGTGAAGACAGGTGGAACGGACGACGACGTAGGCGTGATATTTGAATGCCAATCGACATTGAGCAACGCCCAGATACAGGGCATTTTTAACGAACACCAAGACGCTTTGCGGTCGCATGGCGAGGCTCCCGAATTAAAACAGCTGACATTTGTACGACCGATTCGGTTCCGCTCTGACGGGCTGAATTGCGTGGACTATCTGCCCTCGGTAGCGCAGGCAATTGCGGCTATGGGAGCTTAACGCTGCATGTCGAAGACTGTGCTCTTCCATACCCACGGGATTGGTCCATTCGATTTCTCGGTAATGGACGGCGAGAGCTTACCAGCACTGAATCGTCTTGCAACCGAGCGGAGCGTTCTTCTCTGTCCCACCTTATTTCTAGCAGCTGAGCGTATCGACGCGTTCGAGGATTTGCTTCGGTGCTACACGCGTCTAAAGAGGCGCGGAGAAGTCGACCACATCCTCGGGTTCGGAATTGAGGGCCCCCTATTGGGCCCAAATGGAGGAAGCCCTTCCCGCGCGATATGGCATCCGACGGCTGCGCAATGGCGACGTATGGCGGAATGGTTCTCGCTCGGCCTGAGGTACTTCGTACTCGCGCCTGATATCTTCGCATTGCAAGACGATATCGATCGGAGTTTCACATTCGCAGATCTGCTCGCGCTCATTTATGACTCGGGAGGTCGAATTGCCGTGGGGCACTTTGATGGGGCCTCGCCTGAACTCTCCACTGAGCGCTTCAACGAGGTGATGAATTACATCGAGGCCGGCTATGAACGATCTCCATATCTGATTTTGACAGACCATCTTTTCAACGATATGCCCCGCGCGTTTAAGCACGCCTTCCGGACACCGAATGCACGAGTCCACCGTGAAGCGGAACTCGCCAAGCATAGTTCTAGTACGTGGCAAGCTTCATCGCTTCCCACGTTACTGGGGCCGCTTCCGGCGGCCATACTAGTTGCTGCTCGCGATAAACGCCTAACGCCCGCGCTTAATTTTGATGGCGGGCACGTCGATCTCGCAATTTGTCGAAGAGTTGTTGAGTTTCTGGGTGCAGATAGGATCATAGCCATCACTGATCATACCGAAACATTCACTATTGCTGGAGAGACGCTTGTTCGAGATGACGACACCAAACTTCTCTATCGGCCAGATGGAGTTCTTGCTGCCAGCTTCGTGACGCAGGAAGAACAGCGCCTGAATATGCAAAACATTGGAATGAACACAGACGATATCAACTTCGTCCAGTACAAAACCCCGCTCGCAGCATTAAGGTTCGAGCCATGTCGACGAGTGATCCCTCAGACATAACTCTGACTTGGTCAAGACCAGTACTTCAACGCGTACTCGACGCCAGGCGAGGAACATTAGAGCCAGCGAGGGGTGCGGTTGGCCTGATCCTGTGCGCGGGCAGTGGCCAGCGGATGGCGCCTCTTACGGACAAAGTCCCAAAGCCGATTCTGCCCGTGCTGAACTGTCCACTTTTGTGGTGGAGCTTGGCGCAAATGTCGGGCGCCGTAGAAAGGATTTGCATAAATACTCACTATCTCCATTCAGCGTTTGAGCCGCTGAAGGCAATCACACGCGAATTGGGCATACCTTTTTCCATCGCGCTGGAGACCGAACTCACTGGTCCTTTCGGTGGCGTCCTTGCCTGCTTCGGATCGTTGGCACCTACTCACGATGTTCTCGTGTGTGCTGGTGATGGCTACTACAATGCGGATTTTGCTAACCTCCTCGATACTCATTGCGCGAATGGTGCTGACCTCACGATCGGCATCACACCAGTCTTGGATGGCTCCCGTTACGGCGTTCTAACAATAGGCGCTGACAATCGCGTACTGCAAATGCGAGAAAAACCGCCGTACTCCGGCCCAACGACAGACGCCAGCTGCGGCGTTTACGTCGTGTCCCCCAAAGTTATTGCAAGGTTTGCGGACTGCAGACCGCCCTTAGATTGGGTGGATGTAGTCCAAGTCCTTGTCGCGGACGACTATGACGTGCGAGCCGCACGTATCAATACTTGGCATGATGCAGGCACGCCTAAAGATCTTCTGGCTTTAAACTTAGCCATGCTGACCGACGAAATGTTGCCGATGGTCGCGTGTCGATCCAAAACTTTTTCTCCATCAGTTTGGATCCAGGGGGAAGCCAGTGTTTCACCAGACACGCAGTTTGAAGAGGCCGTACTGCTGGGATGCGGCGCTATCGTTGAATCCGGCGCCTCGCTCTACAACGCGATCATAGGCGCCGGCGCCTGTATCAGATCCGGGGCGAAGATCGCGAATGCGGTCGTAATGCCCGGTGCACACGTCCCCATGCAGACGTTCGTTTCAAATATCGTTTGGTCTTGAGCATGCGCATCCTTTTCTTGACATCGACATTTCATCCCAAGATTGGCGGTGCAGAGACATATGGGTTGAATATCACTCGCGGACTCGCTGCACTTGGGCACACCATAGAGATCGTAACAGATAGCGTTACAACCGAATCAGCCTCGACCGTTTGTGGGCCAAACGTAACGCTGAGACGCCTCTACCGCTATCGCGAAACTTTCGACGCGCCGGATAGGGTCCGCTGGGAGGAAATGGCTTTTGGACTTCGACCCGAGCTGGCAGAAATCGCACATTCATTCAAACCAGACGTTGTCATATCTAACAGTCTGGACCTTTGCGTTTTAGCTAAGCTCATCAGCCTTGAGATCGGCGCGCGATGGGTCGCCACTTTTCACGAACAAGCACCAGAGCGAGATCCACTTGGCGACGCGACCCTACGCGTCTCGTACGGCATTCTGCAGCCGGATGCGGTGATCGCTGGATCACAATTCTATTTGGAAAGAGCGCACAGGTTTGCGCCCCGCAACCGCTGTCATCTCATTTATCACGGAATCGATACGGATATGTTTCGACCCCTCAATACGAGTCAGGAAGTTCGGGAAAGGTACGGAATTGCATCGACTAAGGCAGTTGTGGTGTCGCTGGGCCGTTTCAAGGCGCGAAAAGGCTTCGTCCATCTTATTCGCGCATTCGCAGCGCTCCTACGAAGCGGTCGGTCACTAACCCTCGTCATCGCCGGAAGTCTGAACTCCGCAAGCGAAGCATACTTTACCGAGATGTCCACCCTGGCCGGCAATTTGGACGTCGCTGAGCATATCCGTTTTGAAAACAGCATTACACACGAACGTGTTCCATGGCTTCTGTCCGGCAGCGACATAGTTGTACAAGCATCCCTTGAAGAAGGGCTAGGCCTTTCTGTTATCGAAGCAATGTCCTGTGAGCGACCGGTTGTCGCTACGCGAATTCCCGGGCACACGGAGATTATCCATGACGATAATCATGCTGTCTTGGTCGAGCCCGGCTCAGCGAACGAACTCGTGAGAGCGCTCGCAACGCTACTTGATAACTCTGGACGGCGGCGTGACCTTGGCGAAAAGGCACGCGTGCATATTATTCAACATTTTTCCCTCGGTGCGATGGCAGCCGGCACCGCGCGATTGTTAGGAACGATTGCGGCTGATAGAGCAAGCCATGCGCGACAATGATCTGATCTGGTGGAACGGTGAACTTGTCTCTTGGCGAGCCGCCCAGGTGCATGTCACATCGGAAACTGCCCTACGGGGATTGAACATTTTTGAAGGAATACGAGCGTACTGGCGACAGAGCCATGATTGCTACGCGGTTGTTGCCTTGGACGCGCATTTGGATCGCCTTGAGCAGTCAGCGCGGCTGCTTCACATTCCGGTTTCCGGCATGCGGGCTCATCTCAAACGAGGCCTGCAAGAGCTGCTAGACGCCCTTCCAGAAACTGTCGATCTCTATTTGCGACCCACAATCTATGTCGAAAGCGGAGGTTATGAGACCAATCCATCCGCGATCAAAGTCGGCGCATTCATCAGCTGGCGGCTCGCTGAAGCTCGCGTGCACCGCAGTCTTCACTGCCTAGTTTCTAAGTGGCGCCATATTCCACCAAACTCGCTACCGAGTGCAGCCAAAATAGGCGCAGCCTATACTGCGTTCCGCTTGGCACGTCTCGAAGCGACATCTAAGGGATTTGACGAAGCAATTTTGTTGAATGAGCGTGGCGAAATCACTGAGACACCGGGGGGCTCCATATTCGCACTAAAGGGGCGCCACTTCGCAACTCCGCCCATCGATGCAGGCATTTTGCCGAGTATAACGCGCCGTATCGTGCGCGAACTCTTATGTCCTGAGCTCGGACTTCACTGTGAGGAGCGTTCCCTCGTGCCTGAGGATCTGCGCGGCGCGGACGCGGCTATGGTTGTTGGCACCCTCGATGAGATCTCTCACATAGTCACAATCGATGATCACAAGTTTCGGAACGACCATCCCGCTTTCGCCGTCATCGATGAGCTTTCACATCTTTATCGGTCGTTATGGCGCGGCGAAATTGATAAACGTGCTGAAAGTTGGGTGCACCTTGTACCAAGGAAGGGGGCGCCGCGATGAGCGATACCCTTATTGTCTTCGATGTCGGTTCGACACTCATACACCCTAACTTTTCCGTGCTTGCGGATTGGGTCGCGCAGAGGGCAAATGCGTACACAGACGTCGATGTTCTCGAACGCGCCTTCCGACGGGCGCTCAGCGGAGACCTCTTCTCGATTAATGATTATACTCGGCAGGCAGATGCCTTCTTTACGGCTTGTGGCTGTGGGCGCTCAAGTCGCGAGCTCTGGCCTGCTTGGTGGGAAGAAGTTGTCCTAGCGGGCGGTGCTAACTCGTGGCTCTACACCTCTGTCGACGTTGATGCCAAAGAAACCCTAAATCGGCTCAAGAACGTCGGTTGCCGACTGATCGCTGCTTCGAACAGCAACGGGACACTCAGAGCCGAACTAGACTCCTTCGGCTTAACGGATTTCTTTGAGCGGACTTATGACTCTGCGGATGTTGGTTCAGAGAAGCCCGCGCCCGAATTTTATGACACTGTCTTGAACTCATCCGACGCCGCAGTGTGCGTCCACGTGGGCGATGATCTGATAAAGGACTTCATTGGCCCGCTAGCTGCAGGATTTCATCGCGCGCTATTGTATGACCCGGCAGACGTTTACGGTGGCGTTCCGCTTCGCGCAAAGGTTCGCAAGCTACCTGAAATCGGCGTTGTGTTGGGTTTGGTCTCATGACGCGAGATTTTAATGACGACTTGAAGCTCGCCCATCGCTTGGCCGATGGGGCAGACGCGATATCTTTACGTTGGTTCAAACAACTTGATCAGTACGACAGCAAAGAGGATGGGTCGCCGGTCACGCTTGCTGACCTGGAAATCGAGCGCCATATCCGTGCGTTCCTAGAAACCGAACGACCCTACGACGCCTGCCTAGGCGAAGAGCTATCCGACCATGCGAAGGCGTTCGAAATGGATAGCCCAACTTGGATCGTTGACCCTATCGATCATACACGTCATTTCACTCGTGGCGATCCGAATTACGGTTGTCTCATTACGCTGATCGTGGAGGGGATTGCGCGGGTCGCTGTGGTCTCGGCGCCGAGTTTAGGATTTCGTTGGGTCGCTCTTCAGGGCGCAGGCGCGTTTCAAAACCGGATTCGCATGTCCGTTTCAACAGTGAATGACCTTAATCGAACGCACCTGGCTCTGGCTGGCCACCGCGAATGGATGAATAGTGCCCGTTGGGAACGCGTCTCACAACTCATGGACGACGTCGCTTACGCCTGTGGGACAGAGGGTGGGTTTCTCCCTGCGATGAAGGTGGCGAGTGCGCAATTGGATGCCTTCGCTGAGCCCTGGGGAAAGGTTTGGGACCACGCTGCATTGGCTTTGATCGTTCAAGAAGCCGGCGGGCGCACGTCCACCCTTAAAGGCAGCCCTCCTGCTGGCGGATCGCTCCTCGCGAGCAATGGCCTCCTTCACGATCAACTGCTGGAGTATTTTGAAAGTTCTGGAGGCAATTCATTGTGAGACCAAAGCTCGATCCTAAGTGGACAGAATACTTCCGGCAGAACGGCTATCCCGGCGCCCGTGGGTTATCGACCGGGATGGAAGGTGCGGTCTATTCATTGGTCGAGAACAAGCTCGTTGCAAAAGTGTGGCTGAGTCGGAGTTTGTCCGAACTCCAAACCCTGAAAAAATTCTATGATGCGTTGATGGATGCGGCTGGTCGGATCACCACTCCGTACATACAGGAACTTAAAGAAATCGACGGCACGCCTATCTCGATCGAACGGTATTTAACTGGCTCGCCGCTGCAGATCCACCTCGACGAAAATTCCGAACACGCAAACCAAGCCGCCGTCGATGCAGTCATTGATGTATTAGACTTCCTCCGAACACTTCCGCCGTGCGCCGAGTTCGGTCAGCTAGCAGTTCTGAATGAGCAAGTATCGCCTTGGAAGGAAGCAAACAGCTGGAGCGGGGCTTTAGGGCAAACCATTGAGCGATGCATGAGGCGATATGGCCATCAGCTTGCGAACGTCGTTCCCAACCTTGATCGCATAGAGGCTGCCGTTCGTGACTTTCTGAAAACGCGAGACGGCATTCCCATGAGCTTAGTACATGGCGATTTGTGCGGCGCAAATATTATGGTCGATGAAACGGGTCAGCCGCTTTCTGTTTTTGATTTCGGTTTTCTGTCGACTGTAGGCGACGCTGCATTCGACGCTAGCATTTCTAGCGCAATATTTAACATGTACGGACCCTACGCCAGGGAAGTTGACAATGAGATTACCGAAGCAATGGTGCGGGCACTCGGCTATCCAAAGGAAGTACTAATGGCATATAGAGCAGCCTATAGCCTTCTAACGAGTAACGCTTACTCGCCAGCGGGCACTGACGGACATTTTCGCTGGTGCGTTGCAATGTTAAGGAGGGAGGATGTGCGTGCCTCGCTCGACTTGTGAGCACGCCACGAGAGCACCACAGCGATGGCAATGCCGCTCTCTATACATTTGATTGCCGGGGTTATTTGATTCATCCGCGTTTTCTCAATCCGATGCATTTGGCAGATGCACGCCAGCATTTCTCACAGCTCGAATTCATCTCCGATGCATGGCACGAAGGTCAACAGCGATCGGCCAATATTCATCTTTCGTCGGGATTTCTTGGGACGCTTGGCAAAGAGCTTTATCGTCATCCAACTACATCTTTGACAATCGGTTACCCTCACCATCTTCTTGAGAGCTACGCGCTGAGGAGAGAAAGGGGGCAGCTGGATCTCCATGGCGGTGCCGCAGAATTTGTCTGTGGAAGCGACGCCGTTGATATATCAGCCCGATCATGGACGCACTCAGGGCGGAGCTACGCGCTTCGCGTAAAGGTGTTGATTTATCTGGATGACGTTACCGAACCAGAAGAGGGGCGCCTAGCTTACATAGAGGGCTCGCACAAAGCTGACTTCGCATTCCACCGAGCATTTCCTGAGGGTCGGCGTGTAGCGAAAGACCTCGTGCGGACTGTTGAGGTCCGAGCAGGCGACGCCATATGGCTGAACGAAGCCCTACTCCACGGCGCAGAACGCAAGACATCGTCAACGCAGCGTCGGTTGTTGGCTTACACCTTCGGACCGACGTTCATGGCAAGTTGGTCCGAGAACGAAGAGCACGCGAGCACCACTTCTGGCTACGCTCGCGCTGAAACGGAGCAGGCGGGATAAGACGAACTACATGCTAGAGTCTATTCCCATCGTGACTGCTTGCGATCAAGGATTCCTTCCGGGCTTACGCGCCCTTTTGTGCAGCCTACAGCGGACCAACCCGGAGCGCGTCATCTATCTACTCGATTGCGGCATATCGTACGACGATCGGATCGACCTAAGCCGTCGCTTCCGAAAGCTGCGGGTCGAAAGCGTAGCCGTTCCGGCAGATTTACCCCTGCCCAGTGTGGGCTCGTGCGCCACGTACGCTCGTCTGTTCGTAGGCGACGTGTTTAGCCAGTATCGACGCGTTCTTTATCTCGATGCGGATACTATCGTCATGTCGAGCTTGGCCGCGTTGGACGATACTACTCTTCGATCGCCAAACATCGTCGCAGCTTGTGTAGAGCCATACACCCCGACTTTTGCTTCGCACAATGGTGTTGCTGATTTTCGGCGGTTAGGGTTCCTCGGGCACGAACCCTACTTCAATGGAGGTGTACTCCTCATCGACATCGAAAAATGGAACCGAGAATCCATTAAGGACAGCGCGATCTCGTATTTGATGCGGAGGGATATCAGGATCGCACTGTTCGACCAAGAGGCTCTCAATGTTGCGCTTGCCGGAAGATGGCAACCGCTTGATCCGAAATGGAACGTGAGCAGATATTGGACTCAAGAATCCCAAAGAACAGCGTATCCACATATCCTCCGCGAGGCGCGTATTGTACATTTCCTTTCCGGCGAAAAGCCTTGGTCGTCGGCCGAAAAGATCCATCCGTGGCTGCTGGACCGCTACAGAGAATTTGCACTTCCCTGAGGTCGAGCCGGCATCTCCTTTGCTGCCGCTCCAATAGGCTCAAACGTGATTCCAAATCGCATTCATTTCATTTTTGGTTTAGAGCCTACTTTCGGAGGAAAACCATTCTCGTTCGTGCATTATTTAGCCATAGCGACCGCGGCCATCGTCAACAGACCCGACGAGATCGTGCTTCATTACATGCATCGGCCTGACGGTGAATGGTGGGAGCGAGCAGAGCCGCTGTTGCGCTTAAATCGCGTTCGAGCTCCCGAAACCGTGTACGGACGCACTATCAAGCATTTCGCACATAAAGCTGATGTATTGCGATTGCAGATTCTCAAGAGTGAAGGTGGGATCTACCTCGACGCCGACACACTTTGCGTGTCTCCGTTTAGCCCGTTGCTCGTGCATCAAACCGTTATGGGCATCGAAGCAAATGCTGGGCTCTGCAACGCCGTCGTGTTAGCGGAGAAGGGTTCCCCATTCATCGCCACTTGGCTCGAAGCATATCGAGACTTCAACGCTGACGACTGGCGGACGCACGCGGTTTGCCTGCCATATAAACTTTCTCAGCTTCATCCAGACCAAGTTCACGTGGAGCCTGAATTCTCCTTCTTTTTTCCAACCTACGACGACCCGATGCATGTCTTACTTTGGCATGAAGAAATCACCGTAAGGCAACGTTTGCGAGGTTTGGCGCGGATCGTTGCCAACATTCCTTATTACGCATCCGGGGACTGGCCCGTACGAATAAGCGGTTATCTCCGCGGCAGTCTGACGCCGCGGGCTGCATACCTTGCTCGGATACGGCGCTGCTATTGCCTACACCTATGGGAGAGCCTTTGGTGGGATCCTTATTTGAAGACCTTATCTCCGGCTACTCTGCGCGAGTCAGGCGGAATGTACGCACGGCTCGTTGAGGATCTATTTCACACTGTTGAATCGCCTTAAATTCACCGCAGAGACTCTCTGCCACTGACGCCGGAAACCCTAGAGATCCGGCTGAATATGACTACGTCAACCGGCGCATCAGCGCCGAAGCGTAGAGTTATACTTCGATGATATTGGAGATTTGAGTCGGCCAAAATGCAATCAGGCGCTATCTCAATAGCGCCGATCTCGGGAATGCATCCGGGAGCCGATCTCTCGCCGCACCATCCTCCGAGTTGCGCCGATCGATGGACTTTCCGATTAGCCGGACAAAATCGTTCTCGTTTCTGACACCAGCCGCCTCTTGCCGGGTGATCACGCAGCCGTGTTTGGAAATTTCTTCGTAACGCGGTCGACGCGCTTCCAGAAGCCTCGGGAAGACCCATCGAACGAACAAGTTAGGGTCGATGTCCTCCGCGGAAGTCATACCGCTTTCCGAGAGATAGTCGTCAACCGCCTTGCTCAGAAATTCGGGCCGATAATAGAGCGGCTTCGGAAACTTTTTGGCTTCCTCGACGAGGCGTGTTTCATGGTCGACATCGGCCATGATGTAGACCAGCAGGGAATTGTTGGTTACCGAACGCAAGACTGGATCCTCGTCGTCCGTTGGATCGATTAGCTCGCATAGCGATCCGCTCGCGTCATTAATGAAGTGGGCATAGCCGTAAATCTGCCGTGCCTTCCCGATGAATCCCTCCAAGTCGCGGAGCGCAGCGATCTCGGCGTTCCTGTGCCGCTGCTGCCGGTGCTCAAATTCATCCCGTGGCAACCCTCCATAACGACGAGCTCCGAGCATCCCGAGGTATTGTGATACGATGGCGAGGTTCGAGAATGTGACGTTCAGGTCGATCCGCACCGCGTCCTGCCGCAGGCAGGTCGCCAAAAGACGGGTCTTCATCATCTCCATCTTCAAGACATCGATGATGTCCTCGCGCAGATACGCGGTCGCCAATCGATAGTCGACCGAATAGTGATACCAGTTGGTCTTAGGAAGATGCGATGCCAACCGCGTCTTGCCGATGTTCGACATGCCCATCAACGTGATGCGTTTATGCGGGTCGTCAAAAAAGGATTCAGAGTTCGGA
>JACQDO010000358.1 GCA_016201085.1 Hyphomicrobiales bacterium
CTGGGTCTTAAGCGTGAGGCCGGCAATCTATTTGTCGGCGTTAGATTGTTGCCGTGTAGGCCGCGCCAAAAGGCTTGCGTGGCAAATAGCTGCCGGCGCCGCGCTCGGCACGCAAATCGCCGTCCGCCCAGACATGGCGTCCGCGCGCGAGTGTGTGGGTCACCACGCCCTTGATCTGCATTCCCTCCCATACCGAGAAGTCGGTGTTCTGATGCTGGGTCGACGCCGAGAGGGTCCTCGTCCGCTCGGGATCGAGCACGATCAGGTCGGCGTCGGCGCCGACCTCCAGCGAGCCCTTGCGCGGCCGCAGATTGAACGCCTTGGCCGCATTCGCCGAGGTGAGAGCGACGAACCGCTCCGGGGTCAGGCGTCCGCTGTTGACGCCGAGATGCCACAGCACATGCAGCCGTTCCTCGACCCCGCCGCAACCATTGGGAATCTTGGTGAAGTCGTCAAGGCCGAGGCGCTTCTGCGCTTTGGTGAAGCAGCAGTGATCGGTGCCCGTGGTGCTGAGCGTGCCGGTCTCCACCGCCCGCCAGATAGCCTCCTGGTGGCCTTTCGGCCGATAGGGTGGGCTCATCACATGGCCGGCGGCGATGTCGAAACTCTCCGCGCGGTAGACCACGTCGTCGATGGCGAGAAATCCCGGCAATGTTTCGCCAATGACTTTCGCACCGCGCCGCCTGGCTTGGCCGATGGCGTCCGCGGCCTCAGCCGCCGAGACGTGCACCACATAGAGCGGCACGTCGACAATATCCGCCATGGTAATGGCGCGCAGCGTCGCCTCGCCCTCGCATTGCGAGGGGCGCGAGAGCGCATGACCGAGCGGCGAGGTGATGCCGTCGGCCAACACTTTCTGCTGCAGATAGGCGATCAGTTCGCCGTTCTCGGCATGCACCTGCACCAGCGCTCCGAGGTCGCGGCAGCGGCGAAAACCGGCGATGAGCTCCTCGTCGGGCAGCATCAGACGGCCCTTATAGGCGAGGAAGAACTTGAAGCTGGCGATGCCGTGGTCGTTGACCAGGCTCGCCATCGCGGCGGAGAAAGCCTCGCTCCACCACGACACGGTCATGTGGAAGCCGTAGTCCACCGCCGACTTGGCCGCCCGCTCCCGCCAGATCGCCAGCGCCTCCAGGGGCAATTGTCCCGGTTCGGGGCCGACGAAATCGAGGATTGTTGTTGTTCCTCCTGCTGCTGCTGCTGCTGTACCGGTGAAAAAATCGTCCGCCATGACGGTTCCCATCATGGGCAATTGCATATGGGTATGCGGGTCGATGCCGCCGGGCATCACGTAACAGCCGCCGACATCGATGACTTCGGCGCCGGCCGGCGCCTCGAGCTTGTCGCCGATGGCGGCGATACGCCCATCGCGGCTGAGCACGTCGGCGCGCCGGCGTCCTCGTTCCGTCACAACCGTGCCGCCCCGAATCAAAGTCGTCGTCATTGTCC
The DNA here is from genome assembly GCA_016201085.1 of Hyphomicrobiales bacterium. Lineage (GTDB taxonomy): Bacteria > Pseudomonadota > Alphaproteobacteria > Rhizobiales > Xanthobacteraceae > Pseudolabrys. Next base: position 1,450 of record JACQDO010000358.1, read on the forward strand.
ACTCAGCCCCGAAACGCTCCTGCGCCGGATACGTACTCATCCTTAGTTACTGAATACAAGCGCATTAGAATATTCTCGAAACCGCCTGAGTTCTAGCGCATGGCAGGAATGGCAATACGGCGCGGCATCGCGCCGAAAGCTCGTGACAAGGCATACACGGTCGGCTAGAGATTCGCGCGCAAGCAGAGGAGTCGACGACTTTAGAAATTGCATTGCTGCGGGAGAGACCGGCCTCGAGCCGGCGCCGAAGGAGCAACCGCCCCGGAAACTCTCAGGCCCATGAACCGCGCAAACGCACGATCAAGACTCTGGAAAGAGACGCAAGGCTCGCGTCCGCCGACGGGATAACGTTCTCAGGCAAATATACAGAGGGGGCACCTGAACAATCAGCATCAGGCTGATGAGGTGCCCAGATGTCGAATTACAATTATGACGTTCGTTTGGACGCATGGGTGCGGCGATGACGCATCCTGCTCCGGCCACATTCGCGCTCAAGCATACGCCGCTGCATGCGCTGCACTTGGAGATGGGCGCGCGCATGGCGCCGTTCGCCGGCTACGACATGCCGATCCAATATGTACCGGGCGTGCTGAAGGAACATCTGCACACCCGCGCCGCCGCCGGCCTGTTCGATGTCTCGCATATGGGACAGATCGCGTTGCGCCCGCGCTCCGGCAGGGTGGCCGACGCGGCGCAGGCGCTTGAGCGTCTGGTGCCGGTCGATGTCATGGGCCTTGCGCCGGCACGACAGCGCTATGCGGTTTTCACCAACGGCAACGGCGGCATTATCGACGATCTGATGATCGGCCAATGCGAGGATCGTCTGGCGCTGATCGTCAATGCCGGCCGCAAGGATGTCGACGAGCGACATCTGCGTGACGCTCTCTCTGATATCTGTGCGATTGACGTGCTCGAAGACCGCGCCTTGCTGGCGTTGCAAGGTCCCGCCGCGCCAGCCGTTCTGGCGCGACTTGCTCCGTCATCCGCGTCGATGCGGTTCATGGATATTCGGACGCTATCGATTGCCGGTGCGAGCTGCCTGGTCAGCCGGTCCGGTTATACCGGTGAAGATGGCTTCGAGATCAGCGTGCCCGCGCGCGATGCGGAAAAGCTCGCGCGCACGCTGCTGCAGGATGCGGCGGTGGCTCTTATCGGTCTCGGCGCCCGCGACAGCCTGCGCACGGAGGCCGGCCTCTGTCTCTACGGGTCGGACATCGATGAGCGCACGACGCCGGTCGAAGCGGCGCTGGAATGGGCGATGCAGAAAGTCCGCCGCCGCGGCGGCGCGCGGGCCGGCAATTTTCCCGGCGCGGACGTGGTGCTGGAGCAGCTTGAGCGCGGTGCGTTGCGGCGGCGCGTCGGCCTGAAGCCGCGCGAGCGCACGCCGGTGCGCGCCGGCGTCTTGCTGTACGCCGATGCGTCCGCATCGCAACCGGTCGGCACCGTCACATCTGGCACGTTTGGCCCGTCGGCGGCGGGCCCGGTCGCCATGGGCTACGTGCCGACCGCCTTGTCGGCGCCGAACACCCTGCTGTTTGCGGACGTACGCGGCAACCGGCTGCCGGTCGAGGTGAAGGAACTGCCGTTCGTTCCGCATCGATACAAGCGCACATAACTTGGGAGCGTTCCTACAATGTTGAAATTCACGCAAGAGCACGAATGGGTCCGCATCGAAGGCGATGTGGCGACGGTCGGCATAACGCAGCACGCGCAAGAGCGCCTCGGCGATCTGGTGTTTGTCGAGTTGCCGGAGGCCGGCAAGAGCTTTGAGAAGGGCGCAGCGGCCGCCGTGGTGGAGTCGGTCAAAGCGGCATCCGAGGTCTATGCGCCGATCGGCGGCGTGATCGTCGAGGCCAATCCGGCGATCGTCGCCGATCCGTCGCTGGTCAATTCCGATCCAATGGGCGCCGGCTGGTTTTTCAAATTGAAGCTCGCCAATCGCGCGGAGTTCGATGCGCTCCTGGATGAGGCGGCCTACAAGGCGCTGCTCGACTGAGCGGCGCGCCAAGCGAATTCGCTGACGTAAAATATCGAGGTGCGGCCATGGCCGTTGAGACGTCATTCGACCCGTTCAATTTCCGGCACCGGCATCTGGGTCCGTCGTCGGACGATATCCAGCGCATGTTGCGGGTAGTCGGGGCGCCGTCGCTCGACGCGCTGATCGAGGAAGCGATTCCCGGCGATATCCGCCAGGCGCGGCCGCTGGATTTGGGTTCCGCGCTGTCCGAGCCGCAGCTCTTGGCCAAGATGCGCGAGGTGGCGTCGCGCAATAAGCCGATGATCTCGCTCATCGGCCAAGGCTATTACGGCAGCCATCTGCCCGCCGTCATTCAACGCAATGTGCTCGAGAGTCCGGCCTGGTACACGCCCTATACGCCGTATCAACCGGAGATCAGCCAGGGGCGGCTCGAAGCGCTGTTGAATTTCCAGACCATGATCGTCGATCTGACCGGGCTCGAGATCGCCAACGCCTCGCTGCTCGACGAAGCCACCGCTGCCGCGGAAGCCCTGGCGATGGCGCGGCGCGTGACGAAATCGCAAGCCAATGCATTCTTCGTCGATCGCGATTGCCATCCGCAGACGATTGCGGTCGTGCGGACCCGCGCCGAACCGATGGGCTGGCAGGTGATCGTCGGCGATCCTGCCGATCTCAACCCTGCCGCGGTGTTCGGCGCCCTGTTGCAATATCCGGGTTCCACCGGAAGCATTGTCGATTACAGCGAGACGATCAAACGCCTGCACGCCCACGACGCCGTCGCCATCATGGCTGCCGATCCATTGGCACTGACCCTGCTGGTGCCGCCGGGCGAGCTCGGCGCCGACATTGCGGTCGGCTCAACGGCGGCAGATCGCCTCGCGCGTCGCGCACACGGCAGCGACCTTGGCGCGCGGTCTGCAAGAGCGCGGCTGGACTGTGCTGACGACGCATTTCTTCGATACGATTACGATCGATGTGGGCGATCGGCAGGATTCGATCATCGAACGCGCCTTGCAGCGGGGAATCAATCTCCGGCGTCTCGCCGCCAAAGGCCCGTTGCCATCCCGAGTTGGAATCAGCGTCGATGAAACCACGACGCCGGATATTGTCGAGGACGTCTGGGCCGTCTTCGGCGCGAAGGATACGAGCCGAAAAGGCGAGGACGCCACGTTCGACGCTATCGCAAAGCAAGTGGCGAATGCCATTCCGGCGGGCTTGCGCCGCACGAGCGAGTTCATGACCCATCCCGTTTTCGCCGAGCACCGCTCGGAAACCGAGATATTGCGGTATCTGCGCCGGTTGGCGGATCGCGATCTCGCGCTCGACCGCACCATGATTCCGCTTGGCTCCTGCACCATGAAGCTCAACGCCACGGCCGAGATGATGCCGCTGACCTGGTCTGGCTTCAGCGAC
>JACQDO010000359.1 GCA_016201085.1 Hyphomicrobiales bacterium
AAGTCGATCCGCCTGCGCAAGAAGCTCTTGGACGAGACCGACCGCAAGCGCGAAGATCGGTCGCGCGCCGCCACCGCCGAAGCGGTTTAAGGCTTTGGCGAATCACCTGATTCGAATCACATTCAGTCGAATCACTTGGCCGCGGCGTGTCGGCGCGGCAGTGCCGCCATGTGCACAAAAGAGGGCGCAACGCGCTGCGGGCGGTAGCCACGGATGCGTCTTTCCGCGCGAGGCAAAGGGATTTAACTCCGCCTGTGGCCAGTAATCCACACCATTAACCCATCGTTAACAATAGGTCTTGAAGGGCGCAGGGTTCGTTGCTTCTATTCGCGCATGAGCACAACCCTCATAGAGATTCGCCGCGCCAAGGCATCGGATGCGGTGGACGTCGCCGGCACGCATGACGAGGCTTGGCGGGCGGCCTATCAGGGCATCATTCCGGGCAATGAGCTCGACAAGTTGATCAACCGGCGCGGGCCGGACTGGTGGGACTCAGCCATCCGCAAGGGCAGCCGCATTACCGTCCTGCAGTTCGGCGAGGCCATCGCCGGCTATGCCAATTACGGGCGCAACCGCGCGCGTAGCCTGTTTTACGATGGCGAGGTCTACGAGCTCTATTTACGTCCGGAATTCCAGGGGCTGGGATTTGGCCGCCGCCTGTTCACCGCCGCGCGCAAGGACCTCATCCAGAGCGGCTTGAAGAGCCTGGTGGTGTGGGCGCTCTCCGACAACGACCCGGCGATGGAATTCTATCGCGCGCTCGGCGGCCGCGCGGTCGCCCGCTCGTCGGAGAAATTCGGCGCCAAGACGCTCGATAAGGTCGCCTACGCCTGGCAGTAAAATTCTCTGTCGTCCCGGCCAAGCGAGCGTCAGCGAGCGCGAGCCGGGACCCATAATCCCAAACCTATCGAGAGTGCATGGCGTATGGGTCCCCGCTTGCGCGGAGACGATCATCAAATACTCGGCGCCGGCAAACCGTTCTGCGCGCAGGCCGCGCGCAGGGTGTTGAGCAGCAGGCAGGCGATCGTCATCGGCCCGACGCCGCCGGGCACCGGCGTGAGCGCGCCAGCAACGGCGGCCACCTCGGCATAAGCGACATCGCCGACGATGCGCGATTTGCCGGCTTGTTGGCCTTCTTGGCCCGCAACGCGATTGATGCCGACATCGATCACGGTCGCGCCCGGCTTGATCCAGTCCGCGCGCACCATTTCCGGCCGGCCGATCGCCGCGATCAGTAGATCGGCGCGGCGACAAAGGCCCAGCAGATCGCGAGTCTTGGAATGGGCGACGGTCACCGTCGCGTTCTCGGCCAGCAGCAATTGCGCCACCGGCTTGCCGACGATGTTGGAGCGCCCGATCACCACGGCATCAAGCCCGGCAAGCGAGACGTGCGCGGTCTTGGCCAGCATGACGCAGCCGAGCGGCGTGCAGGGCACCAGCGCCGGCAGTCCGCTGGCGAGCCGGCCGACATTGAGCGGATGGAAGCCGTCCACGTCCTTGGCTGGATCGATGGCCGCGATGATCTTGTGCGAGTCGATCTGCGGCGGCAGCGGCAATTGCACCAGGATGCCGTTCACCGCCGGATCGGCATTGAGCTCGCCGACCAAGGCGAGCAGTTCGGCCTCGGAAGTCGTTGCCGGCAGTTTGCGATCGATGGCGTGCATGCCGGCGGCCGCCACCATCTTCGATTTGGTGCGGACATAGACCTCGCTCGCCGGATTTTCACCGACCAGCACGACGGCGATGCCCGGCACCAGGCCGCGGTCGCGCAGCAGGCGGTGCACCGCATCCGTCACTTTGCCGCGCAAGTCGGCTGCGATTGTTTTTCCGTCGATGATATGCGCGGTCATGGATTACCTTATGCATTGCCTCGTTGGCGAAGCCTTAGCGCGTGCCGACGACTTTCTCCAGCGCCGCGATCAAGGTTGGGCCGTCGCCCGCAATGGCCAGCCGCTTGATGCGCGCGCTGGCGCCGGCGACCAGCGTGACGTCGCGCGGTGGGACGCCCGCCGCCTTGGCGAGCAGCCGGCATAACGCCTCGTTGGCCTCGCCCTCGCTCGGCGCGGCGCGCACGCGCGCCTTCAGCACGGGCCTTCCGTCGGCCAGGATTTCGATGCCGTCGATGGCGTCGCGGCCGCCCTTGGGCGTCAGCCGCACGCTAAGCGCGACGCCGCCGGAGACCGCCATCCAGGGTGTGCCGCCGCTCATTATTTTTGCTGACACATGATCTTATCCAAAACCCAGGTCCCATCCCCGATCGTTTCGAGGACATGCTTATCGGGATCGGGCGCGGTCAGAACACGTTCGGATAGACGTAGCGGATGATAATGTTTTCCAGCAGCAGAATGAGCAGGATCAGGATCACCGGCGACACGTCGAGGCCGCCGAGATTGGGCATGATCGAGCGGATCGGCCGCAGCAGCGGCTCGGTGATGCGATAGAGGAAGTCGCCCAGCATCGCCACCACCTGGTTGCGGGTGTTGACGACATGGAAGGCCACCAGCCAGGACAGCACCGCGGCCGCGATCAAAAGCCAGATGTAAATCTGCAGGATCAGCAGAATGATATCGAGTACTGCGCGCATGATGTCCGTCCGTTCGAATCTGGCCGGAAACTAGCCGGTCGCATGACCTCGAACAAGCCGCGCGGGCGCTCCTGCCCTTATCCTTGACAGGCCAGACCCCTGGTCCTAAATGGCGCCCACTCGCCTGCAATTGCGCACAATTTCGCGCCTTGGCGGGGCCGTAGCTCAGTTGGGAGAGCGCCTCGTTCGCAATGAGGAGGTCAGGGGTTCAAATCCCCTCGGCTCCACCA